>JAGOTO010000029.1 GCA_018061705.1 Candidatus Saccharimonadota bacterium
TTCGTAAAGCGACCCTACGAGCCACGGCATATCTCGCAGAGAAATACCGACCATACGTCATGCTCCAGCCATTAGGCTAAAACGTAGCGGTCAGCTATTCACCACAAACTGACTCACAACAGAGACTAGTGTTTTAGCCGGGACTTGCTCGTGGTTGACGGGGATGCATTGTCTCGGAAGTTCGCATTCAACGATTTTATCGTCGCGATATCATTGCCATCATCACGGTATGACTTGGGCCAAATGTTTGACATAGATGGCTGAATAGTCGCGTCCTTCGGAGTGCCCAGTCCGGTCGTCTCAGCGAAATGGAATCCCTTGTTTGCCGCCCACAAGGCCACGTTGTCCCACTGTTGGTTGTCGGTTGCCGGCTTTCTGCCTTCGGCGACACGGCTCGGTCGAGCCATTTGCACGCCTGCCCAAACCCGTGGCGTTCCGTTGGCCTTAGCCGCCATCCAGCTATACAACTCGCCATAGCCAGATGTGCTCCTGAGCGACATAAATGACGCCCTTGCAGAATAATTGGCAAGGACAGCTCTGCTGCCCACCTTTGATATGAGCGTTTCACCGAGCGATTTATAAAGCAGCTTATCCCCAGTAAGTATTGAACCATCGACTCCTATGTTTTCGACGGTATTCAGGGCGAGCTCCACGTTTATATCTTTGAAAATTGCAGCCGTGCTCGGAAGCCACTCCATAAATGCACGGTGCTCCTCGGGGGTAAAGCCGCCCGCAAGCAATGAATTTCTTGTACTCTCAGATGCGGCATAGATAAGCATTGGCTCTGGGTAGTTCGGGGCAGCGCCAGGAATATTGATCGAACCAATAACATTCTGCGTAGCTTCGTTCGAATTAATTGCACTTATGGCTCCGGAAAGTGTGTTCATAGCATTTGAGTAGAGGTCTCGGTATAGGTAGGTGCTCCCGTCGTCCGACTTAACCCACCATCTCGGTACACGGGCAAATGCACCAAAGTTTGGGTCAGTCATGTCAACGGTTCCACATAGCGTCTTCCAAGCTTCTGGGGATTTCCCTCCTACATTGAGGCGAACATGAACCGTTATCTTTCTTTTAGGGTAAACCTCGTTCCATTTGGTAGCATTCTTGATCCGGGACTCGAGAGAGCCTGCCAGGTACATGGTTTCGCCGGTGGCAGGATCGACCGTCACGAGTTCTCGGAGGCCGACATTCAGTACGGTATGTCGCATATCTCCATTGAGGATCGCGAATGCGTAAGGATTCTTTGTGCCACCAGTCAAATAGTCCCTAACGACTGACGGAACAGCCATGTTGCTAGACGCAAAGGCTCCGTCATCAACCAACCCTCGTTTGGCTGCAGGGAGTATCGTAGCGGCATTGCTCGAGAATGTCAGGTAGGCGCCAATACTACCGACAAGCAATACTGCAAGAATTGGCAAAAGAAGGTGATGACCAAACCCCCGTGAATTACTTTTGATTTTTTTACTGTCCGAGATATGTGATTTTATCAATGTCTTACGCTCCGACTATATGTTAATGCTTATGTCAAAGTATACGAGCTATCTTTGGCCTGTCAAATCGTCCGCGCACTGCCCCCTGTTGGCTAGGATTATCCTGTCTAAATTGCGTAAAAAACTCAAAACCCGTACTATAATAACTGAGAGAAGGGTAGCCACACACCAAGCGCACTATAGCGTCGCTCGGTCGTTTCAATATTTGATAGCAGAAAAGGATCGTAATACCTAGGATGAGCCCAGCTCCGACACAGGACAAGCCGAGGGAAAAATGTGCTGTTTTTGGCATATTTGGAGCGAGCCCACAGGTAGAAGCGGCTCGTTTGTCGTTTTACGGACTATGCGCACTCCAACACCGCGGCCAAGAAAGCTCCGGCATCTCCAGCAGCGACGGAAAAAACCTTCACCTTCATTCCGGCTTTGGTCTCGTCACCAATGTCTACCGCGAGCAAGATCTTGTGAAGCTACCTGGCCATATTGCCATCGGCCACAACCGCTACTCGACTTCAGGCGGTACCGATGACTGCTTCAACCAGCCATTCCTCGATGACAAACACGACTTTGCCTTCGCCCACAATGGCAATATCCCCGATACGTCAAAACTCGAAGAATTTCTCAAGGGCCACCATATTTCCACCCGAAAACTCAATGATTCGGGTATGATGGCCGCCGCCATAGCCTGCCAGCTCGAAAAGGGTCTTGACCTCCCTGCTGCCATCGCGGCCTGTTATCCACTTTTCACCGGAGTCTTCTCGGCCGTAGCCATGAGCCAAGACACGCTCGTCGCCTTTCGCGACCCGCACGGCATACGTCCGCTCTCACTAGGCAAGCTAGAAGACGGCAGCTATGTCGTTGCCAGCGAAACCTGCGCCCTTGATACCATCAGTGCCGCGCATGAGCGAGAAATCGCCCCGGGTGAAATGGTCATCATCACAACAGATGGAATTCGGTCAAATCAAGTAATCCCAGGTGAACAAAAGCTCGATATATTCGAATTTGTGTATTTTGCCCGGCCCGATAGTATTATTCTGGGACAGACCGTCAATGACGTCCGCATGAATTTTGGCCGCGAAATGGCCGAGGAGTTCCGTGTGGATGGCGATGTGGTCATTCCGGTGCCAGATTCAGCCATCCCTGCGGCGCTTGGCTACGCCGAGGCCAGCGGCATACCTTTTGAAATGAACCTGATAAAAAACCGATATATTCATCGCACCTTCATACGTCCAACCGCCGAACTGCGTGAACACGACCTGAAAATGAAGCTCAATCCACTTGTGAGTGCCATCCAGGGTAGGCGCGTCATACTGGTCGATGACTCAATTGTTCGTGGCACCACCATGCGGAAGACAGTCGCCATGTTACGCGAAGCCGGTGCTACTGAAGTCCATTTGCTCATCAGCTCACCACCCGTCCTCTACCCGGATTTCTACGGAATCAATACACCGAAACAATCAGAGCTTATCGCCACAGAAATGTCACTCCCCGAGATCAACGAGTATGTCGGCTCTAACACCCTCCATTTTCTATCTTTTGACGGCATGATCCGCTCGACAGGCCTCCCTGAATCTGTCTTTTCGGCCTCCTGTTTTAATGGCATCTACCCTACCCCTATCGGTACTCGTGCCCATGAAATATCTCATATCAACCTAGAAGACGTGCTGGCGACGACGTCTGCACCAGCAGCTGCATGAAACCGACGCGCATAGCCGTCCTTGCCTCTGGCAGCGGCAGCACCGCCGAGGCATTCATCCGAACGGTACATCAGCAAAACTACCCACTCCACGTCGTGCTGGTCATCGCCAACAACCCCGATGCCTTCGTACTTGAACGAGTCAAGAATCTGAACAATGAATACAGCCTGCATATATCGAGCGCTGTCATAAATAGTCGAACCCAGCAGAACGCTGCGCCCATTGTGCCCGGACAACAGACCGACGAGGAACAAGCCGCCATTCTCAAGCTTCTAGATGACCACGGTGTTGATCTAGTACTCCTTCTCGGCTATATGAAGCGCGTAGGGCCAAAGCTGCTCGCTGCCTTCGGTTGGATGCCTAACTACACGAGTATCTACCAGTGTCGCATGCTCAATACCCATCCTGGCTTACTCCCTGACACGGTTGGGACACACGGTCGGGACACACAAGCATTCACCCTTGCCCAAAACATGAAGGAAGGCGGACAAAGCCTGCATGCTGTCAGCGACGAGTATGACACCGGGCCGACGGTTGCCGAACATCGGGTCCCCGTTGAGCCGGGCGACAGCGCTGACACTTTGTTTGATCGAGTCCAAGCCGTCGAAAAATCCCATATTGCCGCAGATGTTGCGGCATTTGTGCAAGCGCAACAACACTATCAAAAGGAGGCTCACAAATGGCAACTGTCTTAATCATCGGAAGTGGCGGCCGCGAACACGCGCTTGCGTGGGGGATTGCACAGTCAACAGGGTTAGATAAGGTCTATATTTCACCCGGGAACGCTGGCACCGCTCGTGAAGATAAATGCGAAAATGTCGCAATTTCAGACGAAGCCGAAACCGTGGCTTTCTGCCAGAACAAGCAGGTGGATCTGGTCGTTATCGGTCCAGAAGCACCGTTGGTCGCTGGTCTGAGCGACGCACTTCGTGCGGCTGGTATCATGGTTTTTGGGGCGAGCCAAGCAGCCGCACGGCTTGAGGGTAGTAAATCCTTTGCAACCAGCTTTATGCAGAACCACGGTATTACCATTCCAGCGTCCCGCGTTGTCCATACGGCAGCGGAAACTCAAACAGCCATCGTAGCATTTGGTGGTGCCGCCAAAAGTGTCATTAAAGCCGACGGTCTAGCTGGCGGCAAAGGGGTGTTCTTGCCGGAAAGCGACGCGGAGGCTCTCGAAGCAATCGACAAGATAACGAGCGGCAAAATGGACGGTGATGGCAGCACCTTTGTCGTGCAGGCACGTAACTCAGGCCCTGAAGTTTCGGTTTTTGTCTTAAGCGACGGCAGTCATTACCAGATTATTCCGCTAGCTTCTCAAGATCACAAGCGTTTGCTACCGGGTGATAAAGGTCCGAATACTGGTGGTATGGGTGTGTACGCGCCCCTGCCTGACTGGATGCTCACCGCATCACAATGGGACAAAATTGCGACAATTGCGCAAAAAAGCATAGAAGGAATGTCCGCAGACGGCACACCATACCAGGGAGTGCTCTACATGGGCCTCATGCTCGCCGATGAGCTTGGGGGTGACCCGCTCGTAATCGAGTATAACGCTCGGTTTGGTGACCCCGAAACAGAGGTTATCATACCGCTCCTGCATGGAAACGGCGTCGATATTTACGAAATGCTCTACGCCACAGCAGCTGGGACAATCGCTGACTTTGCCCTGCCAACTACCCTCAACGGTGCCGCTCTGTCGATCTGTCTTGCCGCAGAAGGTTATCCAGAGGCTCCAATTGCCGGAAAGATCATCGACGGTCTGGGTGAAGCCTACAGAGATGTTTCAGTATTTCACGGGGGCACCAAGCTCGATGAAACTAATACAGTTGTATCAAGTGGTGGCCGAGTCCTGTTCGTCACTGGCCTCGGAGTCAACCTTGAAGCAGCTTCAGAAGCCGCCAATGCTGCCATCGGACAAAATGCTATACGTTTCCCTGGTATGCAGTACCGCCCCGACATCGCCCACCGCGCACTCGGTTAAGACAACGTCTCGCGCCGACGACAACCACGCGGCGATCTACCAAATGCACAATTCACGGCGACCACGCCGGTTCGGCGCAGTTGTGCGTTAGCCAATGAACACTTTAGATGCCGCGCGAGGGTTTTGGCAGCCATTAATCGGCTCGTGCAGTCGGCGCTCAAGCAATCGACCACGAATGGCTTCCGTATACGCAGAATAGGTGGATAATCATTACCCTACAAACCGTTCGCTTGGTATCACCCAGAGGAACTCATGCTGCTACTGAGGGAGTTCGCACTTGCAGGTTTCACCGCATTTGCATTTTTTACTGGGGTCGGTTTCATCGCATTTGCAATCACAGCCACATTTACTACTGTCGCTCGGGATAGGGAACTTACGGGAAAATGCGATCACTTCGTCGTGAATAGCGGCAAGCTTCTTGTCGTCTTCGCGAGCATCGAGAGCCTGCTTCATCCACTCTGCTACCTTGACCATGTCGTCCTCTTTTAGGCCGCGCGTGGTGATGGCTGGTGTACCGAGTCGAATGCCGCTCGGACGGAAAGGCGGCAGTGGGTCGTTCGGTATTGAATTTTTGTTGAGATTCAAACCAACTTTATCAAGCGCCTTTTCGGCGACGTCACCCTCAATCCCAAAACTACTCTGTACGTCCGCCACGATAAGATGGTTCTTTGTACCACCGGCGACAAGCTTGAACCCACGCTTTTTGAGCTCCTCGGCT
>JAGOTO010000030.1 GCA_018061705.1 Candidatus Saccharimonadota bacterium
TTGAAATGATGCAGTAGACAAATAATGTGTTCGATTAATGCGATCAATAATCATTTTTATGCAGACATATTGACAACATCAACATTTTGAATAACAGATTGGGATTGAGAATTTTACTACACATTTTGCTTGCATTCAGCTTTTTGTGAGACTACCATGGAGTTAAAACAAACAAGCCAAATGGAGGATACCAAGATGGCGGTTTTGTCTGAAGCATTGAGAGACTGCCCCAGGCAACCCCATCTTCCTCCAGGCTCTATGGACGAATCTTCTCCTGACCAAACCGGCGGGAGTTTTTCTTTAGATGGGCTTAGAGAACGTGAACAGGGGCTCATCGCTACTGGCGGGTATCGTCGCCCAACTATTGCCGATGGTCATGATTACGTCCTGCCAGATGATGGTGTGTCGCGCCCGATTGATGAAGTATCCGGCTTACCGTATTGTTTCGTACCGGTAACGCACCTACCACGTAAATGGCGCAACTGGTCGAAGCCATGCCGCGTCGCAGATTACGACCATCAGTACCCGACGGTCGAAACAATTCACGGGGGAAATCCGCTTTTGCGCGAGCACAAGGTCGCCGAAGCAATGAACAACCTACGGTTGCAATTTACGACTCGGACCAATCATGATACTTGGAATAAGTCGGAATTTATTGGCCCCCTACAACCAGCCACGCGGAAACAACTGGCGGCTGTTTGTGTGTCCGCCTTGGCGAACTATGTCCCAAAGGGTGGTATTGATTTTGTAAACAATAAACCAATTTTGCGATGGCTGAGTGACCAGGAGCGCATGGCTCTCATCACGAGCTCTCAGGTGCGAGTAGCGAACGCAGTCCCGGTCGTCCGCTATTTGTATGAATCGGCGTTGCTACAGAATAGGCATGCGCTTAATGACGCAAAGATAGACGAATTTCTATTTACCAGTGATCCGGAACGAAGACTGCGCTGCGGTCACGGGCTGATGGCGACACTACTTGAGCGTCAATTTGAACCATTTGAGGCTCAGTATCTTCGCCTGCGGGCCAGCCAGGAGATTACGACGCGGGACGAGATCAAGGGGAAGTTTAGTGAGGCTCCCGAAACGCCAGGGGAGTTGGTTCTCGAGGAATTGCGTCGGGCACAAATGATTCCGTATGCCCTCAGGTTATTGAAAGAACGAGTCACGGACAGTCCTATGCCGGCTAGGGCAACTGCTTGATATTGTTTAGTCGTCTTGACCAACAGGGGTCGATGTAGTATACTCCAGAGACTATTAACTCAGCTTGCATCAATCATTGGAGTGCAGGCGTAAACCAAAGGAGTCTATCTTGAACCAATACGAGATTGCAATTTTGTTTGATCCAGGACTGGATGTCGATATGGATCAGGCAACCAATAAAGTCGAAAAAGTCCTCGCAGACAACGGCGCTAAAGTGACAAATGTTGATAACTGGGGCAAACGTAAGCTGGCGTACCAAATCAAGAAACATGACAGCGCTGTCTATGTTATCTACTCTGTTGATATCCCCGGTGAGAATGTGAAAAAAATCGAGTCTATTCTCAATATCACTGATGAAGTCATTCGTTTCCTGCTGGTCCGTCCTGACCAGAAGGCGATATTGAAGGCTGAGGCAGAAAAAGCACGCAAAGCAGAGCAAGCTGCAAAGCGCGGTGACAGAGAAGAAAAAGACGAAGACGAAGAATAGAACGTAAACAATACCGAGGAGCATGTATATGGCAAAGATTTTTAAACACCGAACAGACGTAGCTTTTTTTGACTACAAAGATTTTAAGACACTACAACGATACGTTAACCAGTACGGACAAATTGAGTCACGCAAAAAGACTGGCCTAACCGAGAGTGAGCAGCGCCATCTCGCACTCGCGATAAAGCGAGCGCGTCATATCGCATTGTTGCCGTTTGTAGCGACAGCTTAAGTAAAGGCTGTAGCAAGCCAGTTGATTGCCCGCAGGGGCCCGTAACAGACAAACCAAGAGAGGGCGAGTCCTGCTCGTGGAGTCCTCAGGGTTCGAGGGATCTATGGTGCTGCGGTTTTGTGGTATGATTTTGCTTGACGTCATATCGCCAAGAGCGTAGGGTGGATAGTACAAATGTAATGAGGACATAGTTTCTTCAGGAGGGAGCTGCCAGATGGCACGAAGTTTTAACCAAGTAGTATTGATGGGAAACTTGACGAGGGATCCGGAGCTTCGTCAAACCCCAAACGGACAAAACGTGTGTAGTTTTTCGCTTGCCCTTAACCGTTCCTATAAGGCAGCTGACGGTAACTGGCAAGAAGCAACTGACTATATAGATATTGTGGCGTGGGGGCCACTGGGTGAGCGCGTCGCGCAGTACTTGAGCAAAGGCAGGCCTTGTTTGGTGAATGGGAGAATTCAATCTCGCAATTGGGAGCAAGATGGCCAAAAACGTAGCAAGGTTGAAGTTGTCGCGCAAGACGTTACCTTTTTGGGAGGCCCAGGGGGTGCTGAGGGCGGCGCTGGTGGTGGCTACAAACAGGACGATAGCCCGACACAGAGCGCGCCTCGCTCCGCTAAAAAGAAAGACGATGTCGTCATTCAGGATGTGGGTGACGAACCGATAAATCTCGACGATATTCCATTCTAGTCTGTGGTATGTCCGAATCGCTAACCAGTCAAATGCTACAAATAGATCGTACGGTACGATCGATACTCAGGCAGGCAAATGATGAGACGGTGCTGTTGCAAAAGCAAGATGTCGCAGACATCAAACAGGTACTCTACGAGACTCGGCTCGATGTGCGTGATTATGAAGGCGCACAGACACGATCTGAGCAGGAAAAGCATGCAATGAGTGGGCAGCGCAATCTGAACGCGCTGAACGAATTGATTGCGCATCACGGCTCGCTCTTTGGGCCAGTTGATGTTGCTGAGCTTGGAGCAAGAATTGATTCGATCAGCTCGTCCTTAGAGTAACGGCTAGAGTTTGACTAACGGGGTTGATATACTACAAGTAGCGAAAATCACGAGGAAAGGAAAGAAGCCATGGCCTTATCGATCACGAATCTTAAAAAAGGAGTGGTGTTTCAGCTCGATGGCGAACCGTATCGAGTCATTGAGTACAACCAGAAAGTAATGGGTCGGGGGGGCAGTATCGTCAACGTACGTATACGGAGCCTTCTGGATGGTAAGGTTCTTGAGAAAACCTTCAAAGGCAATGAAACGCTTGAAAGTGCAGATGTGACAAATCAAACAGTGCAATATCTCTATCGCGACGGATCTGTCTTCCACTTTATGAACCAGGAGAGTTTTGAGCAATTTGAGATAAGCGATGAGCTAATGGGTGACGGCGCTGGCTACATAAAGGAAGGTGATATGGTCAGCTTGCAGTTTTTCAATGGGCTCGCTATCAACGTCGAACTCCCTAAAAACGTGCCCCTCCTCGTTACGTACACTGAAAATGCAGTGAAGGGAGATACGAGCAACTCCATTACCAAAGATGCGACTCTTGAGACGGGCATCACAATCAAGGTTCCGGCCTTTATTAAACAAGGTGATGTCATATCGGTAGATACTGTCACCGGCACGTACCGCGAGCGTGTGAAAGAGTGATGGCGATGGGTCGCGGTAGGGGTTGTATCAGTACTTGGCCTTATGCGGTAGTCGAGGCCTCACGATGAGACATGATTTTCTCTCAGGGGCTACCATGGTAGGGGGGTCTGTTGTTGAAACAAAGACTTGATATCGAGATAGCCGAGAGGCGACTCGTGGCGAGTCGGAGTCAAGCTGAGTCGTATATTCGGCTCGGAATCGTGCTTGTGAACGGGCGCGTCGCGGTGAAATCAGGGCAGATTGTATCTGGGCAGGATAAAATCGAAGTGAAAATCGATACGCAGTATGTCAGCCGTGCGGCATTGAAGCTCAAAAGTGCCGACCAAGCATTCGCTGTCGACTGGAAAGACAAGACGGTGCTCGATGTCGGCAGTAGCACGGGCGGCTTTACCCAGTACGCCTTACAACATGGCGCCAGATGCGTGGTCGCAGTGGATGTTGGCAGCGATCAACTGCACCCAAGTTTGCGGAATGATCCTCGAATCGAACTGCACGAGAAAACCGATATTCGGAATGTTAGGATCAAAACGATTGGGCCAAACGCCGTGACGTCTAATGTATGTAGCATCGATCACCGGATAGATATTGTTGTAGCTGACGTATCATTTATCTCGCTCCGCGATATATTGCCCCACGTATCAACGCTCATGAGTAAGGATTCAATACTCATTGCAATGGTCAAGCCACAGTTTGAGGCAGGTAATAGCCACCTCAAACACAAAGGGGTCATAAAAAACGACAAAGTAAGGCGTGAAATTCTCAAAGAGTTTGAAGTATGGGCACAGCGATCGTTTAAACTCCTTGACAAGACAGATTCTGCGGTAGCAGGCAGCAAAGGAAATCTCGAGAGATTCTATCTGCTACGAAAGCTTCCAGGAACGAAGGCGGCTTCGCGGTGAGTCGGAGGGTTGCTACAATATGATGTATGCACTATTTTCCTGACCGCTCAACCGCTGGGAATCTTATAGCCGATAAGCTCGAAGAAAAGTATCGGTATGAAAACTGCGCCGTACTCGCGCTTAGCGATGGGGGGGTTATCGTCGCCGCTGAAGTAGCAAAGCGACTGCACTGTGTTATCAATATGCTGCTTTCCTCGGCTATCCAGTTGCCACGTGAGACAGATGTACTAGCAACGATCGATAACTTTGGCGGTGTGACCTTTAATGAAAAATTCAGCGCAGGTGAACTCGAGGAGCTTAGGTCAGAACACTTTAATTATATTGAGCAGCAAAAACTCGAAAAAATTTTTGAGATGAACGAACTTCTTGGGGATGGTGGCGTCCTCAAACCCGATCACCTCCGAAATCATACCGTCATAGTTGTAGCTGATGGCCTGTTGAATGGATTTTCGATGCGAGCGGCGGCAAATTTTTTGAAGCCGATCAAGGTACAGAGACTCATCATGGCAACGACATTTGCAAGCGTGCAGGCTGTCGATCAGATGCACGTACTGGCCGACGAAATCGTCTGCTTGGATGTGATGGAAAACATAATCTCAGTCGACCACTATTACGAGAATAGCGTGCTGCCCGATCACGAAACGATCATCAGTGTTATCGAGAATATCGTCTTACAGTGGAAGTAGTTTTGAACAGAGAAGTTACTCAATAAAGTCACTCAATGCATCACGGTTGAGTATGATGATATGAGACTGCTCGTTGCGAATGATACCTTTGCGTTCGAGCTCTGATAGCGTACGGCTCGTTGTTTCGCGGGTGGCACTGATCGAGCTTGCAATATCTTGGTGTCGAAGGGGTACATCAATCTTGAGGCCAATATCTGAGTCAACACCGAACCTTTCCGCCATGCCGAGCAAAAACGATGCGAGCCGCTCCCGTACCGTCCGATATTCGAGTGTCATAATCCTTTCACCGTGGAGTCGAAACATATCTGCAAGAATACTAATGACGGGGACTGCCGCCTCGGGATTGGTGTGCATATGGTTCTTGAACGTATCGAGGCTGATGAGCCAGACTGCGGTAGGCGCCAGTGCTGTGTAGATGATTTCTCTCTCGCGGCCAGCAAGAGCCCAGGTCATCCCAAGCAATTCTCCGCCGTGTCGTATGATGAGAAGGTTCTCTTCGCCGTATTTAGTGATGTCGTAGGCTTTGACGAGTCCGCTCTCAATGTAGTAGACGCCTGGAAGGGTTTGGCCCGGCCGAACGATGAACTCACCTTTGGTAAATTCTTGGCGGGAGCCAGTATGGAATAGCTCGATCAGTGCCGCTATCTGTGCCTCTGTTGCTAACATGGCTGTATTATCCCATACGACATCGGAATAT
>JAGOTO010000031.1 GCA_018061705.1 Candidatus Saccharimonadota bacterium
ACGACTGCTCCGAGAAATGCCGGCGCCGCCGTACCAACTACGAGCGCCAGCGCCGTGAGAGCGGCTGCAGGGCGTCGTAGCTGCTTATAGTTGATATGCATGTGTATTCTCCTTTGTTGTTGTACTGTATTTATTATTTACATCATCATACTATCAACTGATAATTTATATTACAAGGTGTTTATTGATACATAGTTTGTTTTTTGTTGTAAAAAATATCTTAGATATGTATTTTAAACATCATTCGAATTTGTCGCTGTTTGTTCGTGCTTGATCGACGATTGAATAGGCTGCGAACAGCGCCCACGGTTGCCTACACCTCGCTCCCTCGTGATAGGACGACTACCAACAATGTAGCTAGAAGGTAGCGGTTGCGACGATGGATTGATCAGCCCGGTACTCACCGGCTGGAGTCAACCCACCTACATTCATTATGTAGGCAATTGTATAATTAGTGTAGCCTGAGCTTTTGGTCGATTGAGCAATAACGTCGCCGCTAACATATTTGTAATTATCGACTGTCCCGTAACCCGGTCCGTAGGTACCGAACGAGAACGAGCTGTCTGGAATCTGTACAGGTTCGGCTCCGATGAGCGGCGTGGTATTCAAACGAAGGTTGATACCGAACTGCTCGGTATTTTGTGTTGACGCCGTTGGCACAGCAAGACCCGCTATAGCATACCCGTCGTAGGTAGGGGTTGGTCCAACTATCTGGACAACATACCCGGAAGCCAGGTAGGACTTGACGCTAAATGACGCGAAATCCGAGCCTGTCGTTGATGTCCGAACGACCCCAAGATCAACTGAAGATTTTGACACAGCTACTTCGATCCAAGGTGTACGGTCCGTATTAAACCCGGCCTGTGCTTGAAACTGCCCCCCCTGCGTATTTCCGATGGTGAGCTCACCGATTGACTGTTTGGCGCAGTATGTTTTGCCTGCGTTCTGTGCCCATTCCAGGCACGTATCAGTGCCGCCAGTGCCAAAAAACACTTCGTTGACTTTATACGATGGCGATGACGACTGCTGGGCTGTCACTGCGACAGGGAATAGCAAGGCGACTGCTGTCAACAGCGCCGGAATGATCAGCACAAACCTCTTGTTATGTTTCATAATGTTCATACTTATTTTCTCGTATTCCCGCTCATTTAGCAAACACAACTATGCTGATACATTTACTCAACAACAAAGTAGTCAAAACCAAAACTCGCGTTTGCGGATGGGGTGTTTGCGGCACAAATACTAAATCCACTGCTACTTCTTGTAATATAGTACCCGACTTGACCTGCTGCTGCGCCAACGGGGGTAACTTGCACGCGAGGGGTTGAATTATACTTTTGTGTGAAATTGACAGTCACAAAGCATCCCACCGCAGGGCTTCCGCCAGTGTTGATATTGACGCTACCCGCAGTATCCGACCCGCTGACCGCCACCGTGCCGCCACCACCAAGAGCTGGGCCATTATCTCTACCTGGGGTTGGCCCGCCAACCGCAATATGCTTGGTAATAGTCAAAGTTCCGCTCAATTGCAGGGTTGAGACGTTCAGTGCTGGTGCCGTTAGTGTCCCTCCAAAAGTACCGCTCCCGGCGACGCTGAGCCCCTTCTGGACTGCAAGCTGGCCCTGCATGCTGGTGTCGCCAGCGACCGCCAAGTTCTTGCTAATTTGCAGCTGTTCGAAGAGACTATTGCCCGATACCGTAATGCCCGGGACGCTCAGGCTCCCCCCGACTTTAATCGGCCCAGCAACTTCAAGGCTATCATTGATGAGCACCTTGCCGGCAAAGATAGCGTTGCCCTGGACACGGAGGATCTGTCGAGGCTGACCAACGGTGACATCGCTCGTCGCTAGCTGCTTCAAAGTGCTGGAGCTTAGTGATTGAGTCTCAACCGAGCTGGCGCTTTGTTTCTTACTTGCGAGAAATGTGATGAGTACTATGGCTCCAGCGACAGCCAGCAAGAGGATAAATAACAACAAGTAGACATTGACCTTTTTGACAAGGCGCTGGGCAAATGAGCCAGAGGCCGCTACTGGCAAACCAGCATCCTCGATCTTGCCCGTGGTACTCGTGGCGTTTTCTAGACTGTTATCTTGAGCAGTCTCGAGCGAGCTTGTACTACTACCTTCTAGGCTATCGCCCTGCTTGGTTGTATCATCGGATGGCTTTGATTCTTTACTTTCCATTGTACATCTTGCTTATGCTTCCTGAATATCATACAGCAGTTAGCGCATAAATGCGACCAAAGCCCTATACGTCCAAAAATACTACGACGCTGTCCGCCTTGACATGCATAATCCCCCCTTGCACGCGAATCGTTTCTTGGTTCTTGGCAGTCCGAACGACGATATCGCAGGCAACGAGAAGTGTGATGAAATTATGATGGCCCTTCAAAATATCAAAGGGTCCGGTTTGGCTCGCCGCACTCACACTATCTGCCTCACCCTCAAAGTAGACCTTGGATGGAGCATAGATCTTGACGTTCATCTTGAGCTTATGGTTGGCGAGAGTATTCCCCTGGGATTCTGATTTTGTCTCTTTCGGCTTCACTTGGTACGCTTCTTTCTAATTATTCGCGAGCTGCTCGAGTTCAATCAATGCTTGGTGATTAGATTATTATCTCTTCAATACTTTTCAGTGTCTCTTCTCGAGTAAAGTAATCACCCTTGACGCCATTGTGCTTCGTCATAACATTCATGTTCTGAGAAAAATTATTGATAAGTTTCTTGGCTTTTGCATAATCCGCTCGATCAGAAGGACTCAGCTCATTTTCACCGATAATGGCAATGATGCCTTTTAGAGATTCGTACTTTTGCAATAATGCTTGAACCTGAACGCTTAGTACGTAGTGACGCTCACCAACAATCTCCGGAGTAAGCAGGCTTGATTGTGTTAAAGTCAGATCGACCGCCGGACGCATGCCCTGCTCTGCAACCTTGCGGGAAAGCACAATGATACTATCCATCTCATGTTGAATAAATTGTACCGCCGGGTCAGATATGTCGTCCGCAGGCACATAGATCGTCTGCACTGATGTAATCGAGCCATTCTCGTTGGAACTCAACCGATCCTGGAGCACCTTAACATCTGAAAAAACTGTTGGCTCGTAGCCGCCTTCGTTTGGAACTTGGTCGAGAATAGTGCTTAATTCGTTCCGTGCCTGAACATATCTGAACATATTGTCTGCAAAAAATAATATATCTTTGTGCTGCTCATCTCTGAAATATTCTGCCGCGGCCGTTGCCGATATGCCGATAAGTGAGCGCTGGACGGGATTCTCATTCATCTGAGCAAAGAACATAACGGTATTTTTGAGTAGATCGTTCTCTCGCAGCGTGTCCCAAAGCTCATGGCCCTCACGGATACGCTCTCCTATCCCTGCAAAAAACGACAAACTACCACCGCTCTTCGCCGTGTTGTTGATGAGCTCCATTGTCGTGACAGTCTTTCCGACCCCGGCGCCTCCGATAACCCCGATTTTGCGACCCTTCACAAATGGGGTCAGAAAGTCGATAACCTTGATGCCCGTCTCTAGAATCTCCGGCTTACTAACTGAGAAGTTGGTACTCTTGGGGGGTAGCCTAAGGATGTCTTTGCGCGGAGCCTCATCGGCAGTTATTGCGGCTGCTCCGTCCAGAGGGTCGCCGAGGGCATTCAGTATACGCCCCACGGTTTTCTCCCCAATTGGTATCTCTACTCCATGGCCCGTTCTCTGGGCAGTCATTCCCTTGAGAATACTCCTGTCTGTCCGCACATTGAGACAAAATGCCACCCCACCAATCTCTAGATGATCAACAAGAAGTTGTGTCCGGTGTTCGTTATCGATCTCGAGCAGTTCATTGATGTCGGGCGGGTCTGCA
Organism: Candidatus Saccharimonadota bacterium; assembly: GCA_018061705.1. Next base: position 3,858 of record JAGOTO010000031.1, read on the forward strand.
TCAAACTGAACTCGCACAACGAGATCTTTGATCGACACAACTATGCCAGACATGGTTGCCTCCTCGACGCTGCTCCATGCCTGTCTTGGACATACAGGCACCTTGCTGAAATTATCAGGCTCTGAGCGCTCATGGTGTCGCCCCCGCTTTGATCTTCTTCATTCCGTTGATAATCTCCTTTAACCGTTCGTCTTTGACAGCTCGACGAGCACGATTGTACGCCAACCGCAACTCGGTCTTGGTCTCGTCCGCTCTTTGATGTGAAGCGCTCATCGCACGAAACCGTGATGCATACTGCGCAAGTTTTGACTGTAAGATTAATTGGCTGAGGGCGATCTGCATCATTGATCGTTCTAGATGCGCCGCGACCGCAAAGCTGCTCGGCTCAAAAATGTAGTTCACTTCACTTATCACTTCATCGAGCTTATCCTTTTCAAACCCCGCAGTCTTGACCGCCATTGATAATGATATCTTCTTAACCTCCTGGTTCATCAGCGATATATACTGCTGATAAAAGACGCTGCACCGACGGTATTCTTGTACTTCTCGGATTATCGGTGATACATTGATGTTCTGGTCCTTGCTGGGCAATTTATAGTACTTCCGGAATGATACGCCTCTTTGAGAAAGCTGCATGGCGCCGTGATGACCGATTACAATAATGTCATTTTTGGACCCATCATACTGCTCTAACATATACTGCACAAGTTTCTGGTCGATGTCTCCGCTAAAGCCCCCCTCTGCAGTGATGATAATGTAGAGTTCCTTATCGAGAACTTTGTCCTTGTCTGCCTGTTCCCGACCAAAGTTGAATAGGCTATCGACACGCAGCTGGGTATAAATCTTCCACAGCTCATCAAAAAATTTCGTTGACTCCAGCACCTGGTTTTTGGTTTGGGCTATTCGCATACTCGCTATGCCCTCGAAGACGCTCGTCAGCTCTACCAATGTAGTCATGCTAGCTTCGTCTTTAGCAATTTCGTTGGGCCGTCTCATGCGGTATCCTTCTGGGTAGACGCGTCTACTGATTTCTTATAGCTCTCGGCCTCAACATAGAGCATATCATCGATCTTCTTTTCAGTTTGCTGATCCGTTAGCTCTGGACTCTGACTTGGCGTATCGGTTGCGTCGCTTCGCTTCAAAGGCTTGGTCTCTTCACCAGAGTGGCTCATCGAAACCTTATCCGCTTCGTCAGGATCTTGCTTTTGGGTGATTTTCGGTAAGCTCCGGTCACGATCCGCCAAATCGCTTACTTCACCACTAGATTGCTTGCCTGTTGCATCGTCGTTAGCCGTTTCCGCGATGTCATCCTGAGCACCCAAATCCTCTTGCTTTTCTGCCTCATGAGCTGGCTCGCCCGGATCCTTGCTCGCATTGCTCGCAGGATCAGCCGTTGGTTCTGCGGAAGCATCTGCCTGCTCGGCCGTCTTTGGTGGCTCACTCCGCTCTAATTCCGGCTTTTCGGCGTGATCTACCGATTTCTCCGAGTGGCCATCTGAGTTATCACTTGATCCCTTGTCTGATTTTTGGGTTGTCCCCTGCGCAACTTTCACACACTGTGCGTATAAAAGATCGCGGACTTTTTGATACTCATTATCGTCAGAAACTTTTGTCGCGAAATCATTGGCATTGAGCTTGAGAGCATTGATATCAAGTATGTCGCCATCCTCGAGGTTCAGGACGATATCGAGCATAAGCTGTTGAGCCACGAGCGAGAATGTATCGCCAGGAGCCTGTGTCATTAATTCAAAAACACGCTGGCCCGTTGAAAGCGCGTGTTTTGCTTCAGGCCCTAGCTCGGAGCCAAAATGAGAGAACTCTTCTGCTTGCCGATAGCTAGCAAGCATCTTGAGCGTTTGAGCCGCAAGATCCTTTTGACGCTTATTGTGGCCAACTCCTCCCGCTCGAGTAACACTGAGT
>JAGOTO010000032.1 GCA_018061705.1 Candidatus Saccharimonadota bacterium
TCCTTGTACGCACACAATTTCAGGTTCTATTTCACTCCCCTTCCGGGGTTCTTTTAACCTTTCCCTCACGGTACTTGTTCTCTATCGATCATGTAATATATTTAGCCTTGGAGGGTGGACCCCCCAGATTCAGTCAGGGTTTCACGTGTCCCGACTTACTCGACAACCGAATTTACTCTAAGCTTATGAAATAAATTTCGTAAGCTTCACAGTAAACTCTTTGCAAATATAAGGTTGATGAAACTTGGCGTACCGGGCTATCACCGTCTATGGCGCAGCTTTCCAACTGCTTCTGCTCGCCTCATCAATTTCTGACCTTATGCTAGACACTGGTAGATCTAGCTGCCTCGTGTGGACTCCCGCAAAGCGGACTCCCACACAAGGATGTTTGCAATGTCACAACCCCGTATTTACATTCGTCTACCAACTTATTAGATATAAGACAAAACCTACTGTCTCGTCCCGGACCGACCTGAGCATTTTCTGCTCGATCCACCTATTCCCATCCGCGGGACCATAAGTTTTATCCTATACCTAAAGCAAATAAGGTTTGGGCTGTTCCGGATTCGCTCGCCACTACTACCGGAATCGTTGTTTACTTTCTCTTCCTCGCCCTACTAAGATGTTTCAGTTCAGGCGGTTACCTACGCACTATCCTATATATTCAGATAGCGGTGATTGGACATTACTCCAACCGGGTTTCCCCATTCGGACATCTCCGGATCAAAACATATTAGGCTGTTCCCCGGAGCTTTTCGCAGCTCATCACGTCCTTCTTCGGTATTACATGTCAAGGCATCCTTTGTGCGCGCTTGAGTAACTTTTTACGATAGATGAAACGAATCTCATCTATTTGTGCATTGACTGGTTATTGGTATGTGCTTGGTGATTGCCAACATCAACCTTCCCGTAGCATCCTACTTCGATGATTGATAAAAGCTCCAAGCGTTCCAATAGCCGTTTGTCTTGTAATCGTATGTGCCGAAAAAAACACATACGAATTGCTTTCGTCCTCCATAGTTTCTGTCAATGACTAGATCAATCAAACGACCAATCAATCACTCTTGAAACGACAGAGGATCATAATTTTGTTCGCTTTAACTCCTGAAAGATTAACTCCCAGGCGATGTCGAGCGAACAATTCTCTTCTCTAACTTATTTAACTTGTTAAATTGCGACTCAAAGACAACTGCATCGTTCTTCCGTTTGTGAAGAAAATGTTATTTCAGAGCTTGAGTTTAAGCTTAAAGCTTGGCGGTTTAGCCCGTTATAGCCCTCAGCACACAGTGCAAAGCCTCAACGTCTAAACTCAAGCGTTCCATTCATATTACTCCTTTTTACAGGGGTAGTCAATCCCTTCCCGTAGTCATTTTTTCAACACTCCGGCCCCTGGAAAATACCCAAAATTTTGTAACAAATATCACATTTGTGCCGGCCACGGCTTCCTGATACTTGTCTACCGGCGTGCCCGCGCTATCTCATCTGCTAACGGCCATGGGTTAGGTGTACAGCCCTGCAAACTAATCGATTGCTGTTGCATCACCGGCGCAAACAGGCCGGGACCGCTACAGTATCCATGTCCAAATCCGAGCCAGTGTCCGGTCTCATGATTCACAACCATATGCTGATAGTCTCTGAGGCTTCCTCCAGAAGCATTCCAGCTCGATGTTGCTGTGCGCCATCGCTCATCGTTGATAATTACATAACGGCCGACCCGACAGCTATACTCGGCAGAGCATACAGATGAAAATGCAGCGACCCGCGCAGGCTCAGCCAGCACTACCGTAAAGCTTCCCCCATTCGAGACCTCGCCAAAACGCAAGCCTGCTGAGCTCCAGCCAGATGCATGCCCCAATGTCTCGCCTACGTGAGCTTTAAACTCACCGATATCCGAGAGTACGCTCCCCCAAGTTTCGATACTGTACGTATATGATGCCCTGATCAACGTGTCATTGATCGACTGTTGTAATTTGACATGCTCCTGGATCTCATAGCTTAGCTTACCCCTGTAGTCGACACCTGACTTTATGGATGCTATCAACTCATGCGCTACAACGTTTGAATTATTTGGGCGATATCCATTAATCCCTAGTTGGGTAATGCGTGCTTGCCGACCACTTTGATAAACTGTCGTGATCTCGTTTGTTGGAGCTCTCGTCTGGTCTCGAACGATCTCGTTTACGTAGTTCTCAACTGTGCCCTCTCGAACCACCAGGCGGGGGCCTTGTTTGTCCTTCGACACCGCAAGCCATGTGCCGATATCAAACGGACGAGCAGTATACAATTTATCCCGAGCAATGACTTCATAGCTATTATCCAGATATGCCTCAACGGCTGGACGTATGTGCATGATATCCTCGTCATTGACTGCAGGTTCTAAAACACGTGCCTGCAGTGTTAGTGTCAGCTTTGATTGATCGCTCAAGATCGTAGACGTCAATTTGCTCGCGATCTCTGAGTCTCGAATGCCATAGCCCTTAACGGAGTGTTCCAGCACAAATTGATCGTTTTCTATCCTAAATTTTGCGTCTAAGGGAGCAACGAAAGCCGCCAAGCGAAAAGGCTCAAGTGCAGACGCAAGCACTCTGTTATCCACCAAGACCGGCACCGCCCTGCTGCGTGGCAAAAAGTCGCTTTTCGTTAAAATTTTGCGGTATGGAGACCCTACATCGTCAAACAGAATGCCCTCATCAACTGCCATACCTAGGTCCTTTGCCACAAACACCTTCTTTTGATCAGCAAACACTATCATTACTCTTGTACGCTCCAGCTTACGGTTGATCGCGTCGGCTGCCTGCTGAGGTGTCATGCCACCGACCGATACCGAACCGTACCCCATAAATGGGGCGTACCTCAAGGTCTTTTCGGAACGGAGGCCAAAAAAAATTACCGCGAATACCACGAGAATGCCTATTGCAGCAAAAATATTCCGATAAATATTGACGCGGTACTTTGGCGGTACTTTCATAACCGACACCTCGATCTATCTCCTCGACTACGACATGTTCCGCTCACAACAACTGATAAACTCTGTGTAGCGGCTCCCCGTTGATTCCGGGCGAAGATCGTTCACTCAATCGAGCTCTAACTGGTGGGCGATGAGGGACTCGAACCTCCGACCTCGTCATTATCAGTGACGCGCTCTAACCAGCTGAGCTAATCGCCCACAAGTTAGTTCTCGATCAAATTGTTAATATCTCGATTGCTCTAAACTCCATCCGATACGATGGTCCATATTGAACCGTGTTCGTCATCTATGGTGGAGACGCTGCGCGGTAAGCACTGCGCCCCCATAATGTTGTGTGCTCGAGAAAAACTGATAGTTTGTCTCGTTTCACCTTGGTGGAGTGACGGGGACTCGAACCCCGGACCCCCTGCTTGCAAAGCAGGTGCTCTAGCCAACTGAGCTATCACCCCTCGACCGCAGTAGTTTACCGGAATATACCCCTAAAAACAAGGTCTTGTCCCAGCTCACTCACTCAACACCATGTCTTCAGCCTAAGTTTTGGCCCCGAACTAACTCGCTCAGCTCACAAAACAAATCCAAAAACACTATCTTCGGCACGCCATAGCCCACGAAAAATCACGCTTTGGCGCAATTGATTGTTATAATCATGGTATGTCTATTGAGATTGGCCCGGCCACAAACGAAGAGATTCCTGAAATCGAAGCAATCCTGGCTCATGGAGTTCGGAGCAAAATGTACCGCGGTGATCTCGCATGGGGCGAGACCATTACCAACGAAGATCGGCTACGTGCAACGATCGCCGGAGGCAATATGTATCTGGCATATTCTGGAGATGACATTATCGGTGTCTTTATGCTTTTTTGGGACGACCCTGCTCGCTGGGGGCAACAACCTCCTGATTCAGGGTATCTCCATCGACTCGTTGTCGCACCTGGGCTACGTGGTGATAATGTAGGAGGCCAGATTATTGACCTAATCTGCCACTCACTGGCTGATCAAGGGCGTACATATCTGCGTCTTACCTGTCCGAGCGGCAACCAGCAACTCCAGAGATACCACCTTGCACATGGCTTCGTAAGGGCTGACAGCAAAGCACGTCCAGCTCGTTCGCCTGATGCACTAGCCTACTTTGAGCGTCCGGTCATCGAGAAACCTGAAGAGCGTAATGCCAGCGAGTCCAAGCCGACTCTGGCATCCAGACTGCGCAAATCATTCTGGACTAAGCCGTGATGTCTACAGGGCGAGGTGGGATCCTCCTGCCTTCAAGCAACCTGTGGGCTCCATCATTTCCATAGGAGCACGTAGTACTTGCCGAACATAGCCCTCCAGAGAAGCTACTCCGCAATATTCTATATCAAGTCGCATAGACCGAGCGATATTCTGCTTCGTGCATGATGGTTGCTGATGTCTATATGCTTGACAGGGGCCAATTTAACCTGGCTTGGCTATCTTAAGGCATCTATTCCATTCATGGCATACGTCTGGTACCGCATCTCGATAATTGACCTTGGCCTGTTTTGTCACAGGTCGCGGCACCACCAAAGCCATTGCCCCATTCAATACGTTCAGAAACTGAGGAATTTCGTCAAGACCCGCCCTTCTTGGTAGCGCCCCGATTTGTGCTGCTCTGGCCTCGAATGAGCCAGTAAAACGGCTCTCTGAGAGCCCATTGTTGGATGCGTTTGTGATAGTTTTAACAGGGTTGTTTCTCCAACCCTTCCCCTCCAATTTTTGCTTCCCTTTTCCGCGGGCGCAGTGTGTGAGAATCCGAAGCAGCAGCTACCGTGACAATTACCCCTAGCGGCGCAGCCGGCAACAGGCATATAGCACCTCCTACAATATTAAGGTAACACTTCTGGTCACTCAACAAATACCCTGGTCCTACTTTTTGCGTGCTGATATTGTCGAGTGTACATTTGATAATAAAAGAAGCCCTCTCGCAAGCTTCGGGCTTCTTTGCAATTTGTGCTCGATTAAAAACTGAATAGTGCAATCAACGTCAGATTCCGTAAGGTCCAAAAACTGAATGTCTCGTCCTTCCGAAGAAGGAAAACTAAGTTGTCAGTACTGGTTTACAACTTAGCGAGATCGACCTAACTCTGCATTGATTACTCGTTTGCAGGTTAGTTTCTCCCTAGAAAGGAGGTAATCCATCCGCACGTTCCCGTACGGATACCTTGTTACGACTTAACCCCAATCATCCCCCCTACCTTAGGGCTGCGCGAAGGCAACACGTCAGGTATTGGTGACTTTCATGGTTTGACGGGCGGTGTGTACAAGACCCGGGAACGTATTCACGGTAGTATAGCTGACCTACCGTTACTAGCGATTCCGACTTCAAGCAGGCGAGTTTCAGCCTGCAATCCGAACTGAGACCGGCTTTGATGGGATTTGCTCCCCCTCGCGGGTTAGCTGCCCTTTGTACCGGCCATTGTAGCGTGTTTGTAGCCCCAGATGTAAGGGTAATACTGACCTGACATCATCCCCCCCTTCCTCCCCGTTACCGGGGCAGTCTGGCCTGAAAAATACAACAGACCATAAGGGTTGCGCTCGTTGATGGACTTAACCAAACATCTCACGACACGAGCTGACGACGGCCATGCAACACCTGTCACTTGGCTCAATAAAGCACTCTCGCCTTTCGGCAAAA
>JAGOTO010000033.1 GCA_018061705.1 Candidatus Saccharimonadota bacterium
ATGGCAGTGGCGCCGACCTAAAAAGTGTTTCTTTCGTTGGGCCATTTGAGCTGTCGCATACCTATAAAGCAGCGGGCATCTATCGAGTGGTCGTCAAGGCGACTGACGCCAATGGCGCAGCAGCATTTTTGCAGCTTGTAGGTGTCGGCAGTGGAGACGTCACCCAGAGTGCAACTGGCAGCAAAACCAGCGCATCCAACAAGAGCACCACGGTAGTCAAAGAATACATGTGGTGGCCATTGCTACTGATGCTACCCGTCATAATCGCTACGTTTTGGGTTGGTATGAAATACGAACTTTCCGCCATCCATCGTCAGTTAGATCGTCAAGCCCAGCTATATAACAAAGACGTATTACGCTAGTAATTCGTGCGGGGCCCGTATCACCCCCTCTTACGTGACGCTACATTACCCTGTATCATACGGACATGAAAATATTTGTTGGTATGAGTGGTGGCGTCGATAGCTCGCTGACCGCAGCGTTACTCGTCGAACAAGGTCATGATGTCACAGGCGTCTATATGAAGAACTGGTCAAAAGACCTGCCCGGCATGGTTTGCCCGTGGAAAGACGACTATCGAGACGCCAAACGTGTTGCTGTGCAACTGGGCATACCCTTTAAGCTTTATGATTTTGAGTCAGAGTATCGCCAGAGAGTTGTCGAGTATTTGCTTGATGGGTATAGACATGGGATTACCCCAAACCCCGATATAATGTGCAATCAAGAGGTTAAATTTAGCTTGTTTCTAGAGACCGCTATCCTAGATGGCGCGGATATGATCGCGACTGGGCATTACGCTTCTATCCGTAGCAAGTCCGAGGCAAATGGCTATCCATTTTCTCTTCATATGGCCGCTGATCGGACGAAAGACCAGACGTATTTCTTATATCGGATTACCGAGAAAGCGCTCGGTGTCGTACAGATGCCGATCGGAGTCTACGCCGACAAATCGCAGGTGCGAGCAGAAGCAGAGAAGCGTGGACTCGCTACGGCTCAAAAAAAGGATAGTCAGGGTATCTGCTTTGTGGGTAAGGTCGGTATAAAGGATTTTCTGCTACATGAACTGGGAGAACAACCACCCGGCGATATCATAGATCAACGTGGCGCTCGGATTGGAGAGCATGATGGCGCATTGTTCTACACCATTGGGCAGCGTCAAGGGCTTGGAGTTGGGGGTGGTCTACCCTACTATGTCACAGGCAAAGATATGGATAAAAATGAGGTGTATGTAACGACAGATATCCAGGACCAGGCGCTTTGGAGCGATGTCATAGGTCTGTCCGAGCTACATTGGATCAACGAACCCCCTCGTGATGGTGTGACCTATGCCGTTCGCACACGACACCGAGCTGCGCTTATTTCTGCGAATTTCACCGGGGATGCATCAAACAACAGGGGCGAGCTTCATTTGGGCTCGCCAGAACGAGCGATCTCTCCTGGCCAATCGGTGGTCCTCTACGAGGGTGACCGGGTAATTGGAGGCGGCATCGTGACACGTCGTCACAGATAGTATGTTTGATTCGTTGTAGTACAGACAACACTCTGTCGATGTAATTAGACCACTTGACGCGTAGATTTTGGTTTGTTACCATAAGCATTAGTACTCATAAACAAAAAGTACCAAAAGAACGGAAAAATTCATGTCTCTTGCTCATTTCACTGCTTTGCAGTGTCGTATACTCATCGGTCGTGGACTGTACGGGTTAATGGTATTGACTTGGCTTGTTGTCGGAGCTGGAGGGCCGCTCGTACATGCGGCAGACCGTCCAGAACAAATGATCTCCCAGAAACCGTTTATGGCAACAAATATAGAGGGCATGGCAGTGACGAGAGACAGCAAGGGTAACCCACTGGCCGTGACTATGCCGGAAAGCATCAATTCTCTCGCTCAAGTAGTCAATCTTAAGACATTACAGACGGTTAGCGTTCAGGAACTGCGCACTGATGGGGTACAGGCCTCAGGTACAGCATTTGTTGTTTTGCCAAACCGTCATGTCCTGATCGGGACAACCGGAGGGCAAGTATTTCAGTTTAATCCAGACAAGTTGACTTTTACGGAGCAGACGACGCCGAAAGGCCAGAAGCTTGAGTTTTTGTCGGCAACGGGCGATGGCGAGACTGCCTATTTTGCTGCCACGATGTCTCAGGGCCATCGGTACTATGCTTTTCAATCAGCGACATCATCTTGGAAGGAGGGCGTGTCCATTCCTGATGCGACATCTGGAATTGCCTATCGTTCGGGCAAGGTGTATACCGGGAATGCAGCCCAGGGAACGATTACCGTAACGGATACAAATAGTGCCGCAGCATCAACGTTGCCATTGCCAACCTCATTCATATCGTCACCAAACGCCCATGTCGATGGCATATATGATGGTCTTCTATATTTTACGCTTGGCCTTGATACGCCCCAGACAATAATCTATGACATTGCCAAAGAATCCATTCTTGATCAACGTCCGGCTTTGGGCCAATTAACGGGGGGTTTCAGTCGTCAAATTGCACCAATAGCACCAGTAAGCCCGCCGAATAATGCTCCGACCCCGTCTTCTCAGGCGAGCGTCTCGCAGACTTCGCTGTCTCTTGATCCGAAGCCGAGCCAGTCGTCATCTGTGCCGGGAACGACTCCGCCGAACACCTCTCAGCAGTCAGATACTCAAGTACCTGCCGCCCCCCGAACCGCCCAAGGTCAAACAACGGCTCCGCCATCTCCTGTTACGACCCAGGCACAGCCTCAGCACACCTCAGTAGCACAGCAGCCGAGTTCAACTGCAGCACAGCAAAGTACGTTGATTCCTCAGTCCCCGACACCTGCTGAAACGCGTTCAAAGGTTTTTTATGGTAGTCTGTCTCAATATGATCCAGCGACCAAAACGGCAAAAACGTTAGCAGCAGGGCAGACACTCATGCCGGTTAAATCGAATTGCTGGATCGACGAATCAAGATGTGTGGTCTACGGAAAACGAGGGAATCTCGCTATCGTCAATACTTTGAACCGTACGATTAAGGTCGTCGCGCCGTCTCCGCTCGTAAGCGGGTCACAAGATGCTAGTGCTCTCGTCGTTGGTGGTGATGATACGCTGTACGGAGCTGCCAAAACGGCAGGCGCAGGTGTACTGCAGGTTGATGACGGGAAGATGATGCTCAACAAAATCGTTGCGCCACCGAGCGGGGATGTGAATAGTCTGATTGCCGTTGGAGAGCTGGTCATCGCGGGCACTTCTCGGGGTGCGGTCGCACGATATAATCCGTCGATCGACACAACGACACCTGCCTTCGACCCACTGCTTTCACTTGGGTCGGGCAGTATTGATGCGATGGTTCATGTTGGAGAGGGGGTCATTGCATTTGCATTCAATTCGGGTCCCCGACCTGGGGGTAGTATTGGTTTGTTCAGCGCAAGAACCGGACAACTCGTGGCCTCACCCCAATTAGTCTCTCCTGGCCAATCGGTGACGGGGCTAGCATATGCAAACGGCATCGTATACGGTGGCACTTCGGATGGGTCGCTTTTCAGGCATGATCTCAAGCGTAAAAAAACAACGGTTAAGGCAGGAGTGATTGGGACAAACAGTCCGGTCAGTAGCATCATCGCGGAAGCGAACGGGCGATTGTATGGCGTTTCAGGGTCAATGCTTTTTGAGGCCGATAGCAGCAGTTTGTCAATGTTGCGCAACAGCTCACATCCAGGCCAAGATCTGATTGGCAGCATCATACAGGGCAAATATGGCATCTTTGCTGCGGTGTCCGGAAAGATCTACGCACTTGATACCGCTAGCTTCCAGACTAAACATATAGCAAGCGGCACACAGGTGAGCGTGAATTCCTACGGCGATTTGTATTACATGCGAGGCGGAGCGCTCTATCGCCTTATGGCTGAACGTCAGGACACTGCGCCCGTAACCAGCGCAGCAGGGGTATCGGGCGATCACCATATTGATCTGGTTCATTGGGGGATTAAGATCGGTGCTGGGACAGCGGCGATTGGTCTAGCACTCCTCGTGGTGCCGATTTTCCGGTTGTTTCACCGCCGACCGACATACTCGATCCAGCGTTGATGAGGCCCTGATGTTGCTTGGGACTTCGGCCTACCTCTGTTATAATGTCGTCCATGAATGCACAAGATATCCGAAACGCGTACCTCAAATTTTTCGCTGAACGCAGCCACGCTGTCATCCCACGCGCTCGGCTTGTGCCTGACAACGACCCAACAACGTTGTTTACTGGCAGTGGTATGCAGCCGCTGCTGCCATATCTACTCGGCGAAAAGCATCCGAACGGAGTGCGGCTGGTCGATAGCCAAACGTGTCTGCGGGCGCAGGATATCGACGAAGTAGGTGACAACCGACATACGACATTTTTTGAAATGCTGGGAAACTGGTCGCTTGGTGATTATTTCAAGGCGGAGCAGTTGCCATGGTTCTGGGGATTTTTGACAGATGTGGTTGGTCTTGACCCACAAAAACTGTACGTCACCGCTTTTATCGGAGACGAAGCGCAGGATATCCCGCGCGACACCGAATCCGCAGAGATTTGGAAAAAATTGTTTGCGTCAAAAGGGATAAGTGCCGAGGCAGTCGAGATTGGCTCCGAAGCCGATGGGTCTGCCAAGGGCATGCAAGGTGGCCGGATATTTTTCTATGATGCGAGCAAAAACTGGTGGTGTCGGGCGGGCAAAATCGGCGATATGCCGGTGGGCGAGCCGGGCGGGCCGGACAGTGAGGTGTTTTATGAGTTTGACTTTATAGAGCATGACAAAAAATGGGGTGAACACTGCCATCCGAACTGCGACTGCGGCCGATTCATGGAAATTGGTAACAGCGTTTTTATGGAGTATGTCCGCACCGAAAAGGGGTTCGAGAAACTTCCTGCCCAAAATGTAGACTTTGGAGCTGGTCTCGAGCGGATTGCTGCTGCCCAGATGAACGCTCCTGACATGTTCAAGATAAGCGTCATCTGGCCGATAATTGAAAAGCTCGAAGCCATTAGTGGCAAAAAATATGATAGCCACACTGAGAGCATGCGCGTCATTGCCGATCATCTCCGGGCGGCGACATTTCTGGCAGTTGACGGGATTTCGCCGAGCAACAAAGAGCAGGGCTACGTCATGCGACGGTTGCTGCGCCGCGCCATTCGTTTTGCGTTTGATCTTGGCATAGAGCAGAACTTTCTCGAAGCTGTCGTACCGGTCATCGCTGATATTTACGAGGCTGATTTTCCTGAGGTGAAACAAAGCCGTGAGGAAGTGATAGCGGTACTGGTAAAAGAAGAAAAAACCTTCCGCCAAACGCTGCGCAAGGGACTTCAGCAGCTTAAAAAATTTGCTGATGATAGCGATCTCACTGGCGAGGAAATCTTCACACTATATGACACGTTTGGCTTCCCGGTCGAGCTGAGTACCGAAGAAGCAGGCGTACAGGGGATCAGGCTGACGAACAATTGGCGCGAACAGTTTGATGCAAAAATGGCTGAGCCGAAGATTTATTTAATCAACGCACAAGTCGTTGCAAACGTGGTTCGTGCTAATGAAACTCGCGATGAAAAAATTAGTTT
>JAGOTO010000034.1 GCA_018061705.1 Candidatus Saccharimonadota bacterium
CCGACAAACAGAAACAGTGCATTGATGACAGCAAATATCGCATAGTACAGTAAGGTTGCATAGGTGTAATCGCGCAAACGGACACCATGTTTTTTGTGTAAGTAAGCCGCTCGTACCCCCGGTCCACTCTGGAGCGGGCCAAAAAAATTTGCGATCGATGAATAGATCGTGAGCAGAAAATTTTCTCCTGGTTGGATCGTTTTCCCGGTGAGTCGAACAGTATATGAATATATCATCGATAAGACTGCTATGAGCACAAAATTGATGACTATAACGCCGATGATCGCCATCGGGTCTGTCTGTCGAAGCTCGGTAATGAATTCAGGGTGGCTCCACAGATACCATCCGAACATACCGGCTGTAGCAAAGATGATCGTGATTCCGGCAAGCTGCTTGATCCGGCGCGATTTTTTCATACGTTTATGATAGCATGGCGTTAGTGAACCATATCAAGAGCGATAGAACTGCTGAAGCAGCTATTAAGCATCCGTCGGGCTGGAGATTGTTTGGGCTACGTCACTGGTGGCACGCCAATCCCTGGCCGACACGTCTTTGGTACATATTGCTTGTAGCATTTGCCCTCCAGGCTTCTGTGGTTGTATTTGTGACGAAATTTGGCGTTCCTCCAGACGAGACAAACCATATCCATTTCATTGACTACTACACAGAGCATTCTCTGAGTCCTATATTGACCGATCAGCAGCCAACATACAATCTAGGTGATAAAACACGAGAGGTAGACTACCTGTATCACTATGTGATGAGTTTGGTACGGCGAATTCTGCCGTTTAGCCAGACCATGGAGCATTACATAATTCGTCTTATATCCGTGGGCGTTGCAGCGGCGTCGTTTGTTGTGCTGCGACGTGTCTTTTTGAGAGTTGGAGTATCTGAATGGGCAAATGTTGCTGCGTTGGCGGTTGCATCGGGGCTTGCGATGGTTCTTATGGTAAGTGGAGCCATAAATAACGATGCTTTTGTGTGGCTTGCACTTGCGCTCGGTATGTCGCTGATTGTGAGGCTGTATCAAAAGACTCGGTTGGTCGATCTTTTGTGGCTCGGATCGCTTGTAGCTTACGGTGGCCTGACCAAGCGGACCTTTTTACCGATAGGCGTTGTGCTCGGAGTTGTCGGTTTTATATTGGCGTTACGCCATTGGCGCCGTTTGATGACTGAACTTAGGCGACCGACAGCGGGATTAGTCGTCGCTTTGCTTGTACTGTTTGGCGGCCTCGTGCTCGGAGCAGAAAGGATCGGTGGTAACATCATCAAATATGGTCATATCACGCCAACTTGTGACGAAGTGCGCGGAGAAGCGGCCTGCGAGGTGTTCTGGTGGAACATTCGTGAGAGCTATTTGGCTCAGCGCGAACCAGAAAGGCTGGTAGCACCAATCGAGTTCGTTGGACGATGGTTCCAGGAGAGTTTTATCAACATCCTTGATATCCAAACCCAAGGCTGGCGTCACGAGGTAAAGCCGCCGGTTTGGCTGGAGCCACTTTTGCTCGCGATGATCGTTATCGGGGTTGGATATGGTGCGGCATACGAGCTACGTCGATGTGGGCGAGATAAATTGGCTCGACAAAGACTGCTCCTGCTTGGTATCGGCGTGTTCTATATCCTCTTCCACCTGCTGGTCAATTATTCGGAGTATCAACGCTCTCGTGTTTTTGGGTTGGCACTTAACGGACGGTATATTTTAGCCGGACTTCTGCCACTGCTCTTTTTGACTGTCTGGTACTGGTCGATATTGCTGCGGCGCATCCCTGTCGTACTGCTCGTTAGTTTGGCCTTGCTGTTTATTGGTGCAATCACCTGGGGAAGCGGGTTGCATATTTTGCTTCAAAACCCGCAGTTATTTCGAGGCTGATATCAGGCAAAAAAGCAGCTGTTTATGTGTTGCTTGACTCCTTGACGAAGCGTCTCCGGGTGAGTTCAAGGTTTTTCTCCTGCAGAATACGATTGACCCGTACCATATCAGCCAGTACTCCGAGGGTAAAACTGATCAATGCACCGATGAGAAATACGGTACCAAATATTAATGATTGAATATGTCCTCCTGGTGTATCGTCGAGTGCGCTCCACAAAAATCGTACAAATGGTACGATGCCTAAGGCAAATAGACCACCACCCAGCGGCAAAAATACCATGTACGGACGATACATTACGAAAGCCCTGAAAATCGCTGCTCCTGATTTGAGAACATGCTCCATGTTTGAATTAAAGAGGCGTGACTCGCGTGTTTTTGGGTTGACGGTGATGGGCACTGAAGCGATTGCGATGCCAGAGTTCCCCGCCTGGATGAGTGTTTCCATGGCATAGCTGAAGCGTGTGACTACATTGATCCTAAATGCAGTATCACGGCTGTAGGCCCGGAAGCCACTCGGGGCATCCGGGATGTCGGTGTTTGCTGCTTTGTTGAGTATCCAGGTGCCAAATTTTTGGAATAGTTTTTTGCCATGTGAAAAATATACGATCTTGTGTACCTGTCGATCAGCAATAACCATATCGGCCTGACCTGACAAGATCGGGGATATGAGTCGGGGGATATCTTGGCTTGGGTATTGGTTGTCGCCATCTGTGTTGACGATGATGTCGGCCCCCAGCTGAAGGCAGTAAATGATTCCGTCCTGAAATGATTGCGCGAGACCGCGCCGCTGCGCGTGGTGGACAAAATGGCTAACTCCATTGGATTTTGCAATCGCTACCGTGTCGTCCGATGATCCGTCATTGATCACTACGACCACAATCTCCGTTATACCAGGGATTTTTGTCGGTATTGTCGACAGTACGTCGGGTAGTGTACGTGCTTCGTTGAGACAGGGTATCTGGATGCAGAGTTTCATGGGCCTCATCGTAGCATGTTTGCCTTCTAGTTGGTATACTGCCCTCATGCAAGGTTTTGTTGCTCAGAAGGTCGCAATGATTGGGACGGGGTATGTTGGACTTGTGACAGGCACCTGTTTGTCGCGGATTGGTCACACCGTGACCTGTGTCGATATCGATGTTGACAAAGTTGCCAGAATGCAGCAAGGCGAGATTCCGATCTATGAACCTGGTCTCGAAACGCTATTTCAGGATGAGTTAGCATCGGGTCGATTGACTGTTACGACTGGTCTTGCCGATGCCGTTAAGGGGGTAGATTTAATATTCTTGGCTCTTCCTACGCCGCAAGGAGCTGACGGTGCGGCAGATTTAACGGCCGTTTTAAGCGTCGCAGGCAGTCTCGGGCCGCTCCTGACAGGCCCGGTTGTAATCGTCACCAAAAGTACGGTTCCAGTTGGAACGGGTGATCAAATTAGAGAGGCGATCGCTGCTACAACTGCAGTTGATTTTGACATTGTTTCGAACCCTGAGTTTCTCAGAGAAGGTCATGCGGTTTCTGACTGCCTTCATCCTGACCGGATCGTTGTTGGAGCAAGCAAGGCGAGTTCATTCGTGCGGATGAAGCAGCTCTACGCGCCGTATATTGAGACTTCGGATCAGATCATCGAGATGGATATCCGCTCTGCAGAATTGACCAAGTATGCCGCGAACTCCTTTTTGGCTATGAAAGTCTCGTTTATAAATGAGATTGCTAATTTGTGCGAAAAGGTGGGGGCTGATGTCGAATCGGTTCGACGAGGCATAGGCCCAGATGAAAGAATCGGCCGGCAGTTTTTGCAGGCTGGTATAGGCTACGGCGGGAGTTGTTTCCCCAAGGACGTAGAAGCTCTCCTCTACACCGCTACCGCCAATCATTATGACTTCAAGTTGCTCAAAAGCATCGTTACCGTCAATCAGCAGCAAAAATCACGACTATTCGAGAAAGTAAGCCGGTATTTTGGGGGGCAACTTACGGGCAAGAAGTTTGCGCTGTGGGGGCTAGCCTTTAAACCCGATACGGACGACATCCGCGAGTCCCCTGCCTTCTACACAATTCCGCAGTTGCTTGACGCCGGTGCAAAAGTTACGGCGTATGATCCGCATGCCGTTGAAAACACTCGGAACTATCTTGGGGAACGTGAAGGCTTGGCGTATGCATCAGATATGTATCGTGCTTGTGAAGGAGCGGACGCACTGCTCATCATTACGGAATGGCAGGAATTCCGTAGCGCAGACCTTGCTCGAGTTAAAGATTTACTGGAAACTCCTATCGTGTTTGATGGCCGAAATATCTATGATCCTCAATCTATGGCAAAAAGTGGATTTCGCTATGCCTCTATCGGTAGAGGTGATGATTTGGTTGTACTGTCCGGCGATCCAATCAACTAAAAACCCGGGATATCCCGGGTTTTTAGTTGATGGAACATGAAGTTTAGTCTCGGGGACGAGCTTCGTTCACAACGATTGTTCGGCCATTGATTTCGCTATTGTTTAGCTTGTCGATTGCCTTCTTTGCTGCGTCAGCATCATCAAACTCGACGAAACCAAAGCCTTTTGAGCGATTGGTGTCGCGGTCGATAATTACCTTCGCGTAGGTGACCTCGCCGAATTCGGCAAAAAGGTCTTTTAGTTGTTGGTCGTCGACTGCCCATGGTAGTGAGCCGACAAATAGTTTGGTTGCCATTAAATGGAACCCTTTCTTTCGGTCGTCGTTGAAGGTAATCCCGAAAGAACGGTCTTAGCTGCGCCTTGCATCGAACATAACTTGTTAAATCTTTCTAGAACCTGAATTGCCGGAATTATGACCGGCCACCCCTTTTTCGCAGCCTTCTAGTAACCCGAAGGATACCACTAATTAACCGAGAATACAATCAGATTTTGGGCTCAACCTTGGCTTGCGCTGCATTGCCAGTATTGTATTGCACTGGTGGCTTTTTGCGGCGACCTGAGTGATGTTGTAAATAATCCCAGGCGAAAACGATATCTGTTGGAGGGGGTGGATGGGATTTTTTTGTAATAATTCTCTCAGCAAAGCACAAGCTTTTATGATTATATTGACCTCCGTGCTCGCCTCGGCTGGCACCAAAACCAATCTAAAAAGAAAGGTTCGTTACACGTATGAAAAAACACCATCATTTCAAAAGTCTCAAGCGGCTCAATATTCTCAACAAGCCAACTCGTGTCGCTGACATCCGATCTCTCCAGACAGAAAAATACGAAGATCAGTGGCTGATCCAGGCTGACAAGATACAGACCAAACGCCTTCGTCGCTTTCGGCAGCAGCTTGCCTCGTAGTCGAGCGTCTCCAAGTTTCTGAGGCGTAAAAGCCCCTGCCGAATCGGCTATCCGACGATGTGAGGAGCGGCGTACTCAGAAACTACTCAGGTAACGGTATAATACTTGGAGAAATGATCGAATCCAGAAAACGTAAGCTGCTAGTGTTACTCATCGTTGCGACATTGCTTCCCCTGCCCTTTTTTGTTGCCTGGCCAGACGGGACATCTCCGCGAGAGATGTGGTTGTACCTAGCTGCTGTGGCAGGCCATGTTGGTATTGTCTTGCTGCTCTGGATGTATATTTTGGGTACAAAATCAGTGATGGGGTTATATTTCCGGGATCTCGCACCGGTTTTAGACATACACAAGTGGCTCGGTAAATATGGTGTGTTGT
>JAGOTO010000035.1 GCA_018061705.1 Candidatus Saccharimonadota bacterium
TACCAGGCTTCGGCGACAGACTGGACTGTTTTCGCCGTTTGGCACTCGTGTCCTGGAGACTGAGGGGTATGAAGGCGGTCCTGGTGCCGATGCGCTGGCATGATGCAGACGAAACATTTGCCCAAAAGTATGCTCGAGCAGCAGAAATGATCAAGCAACAGCAAGCAAAGAAAGTTGTTATCATCGGCGAAAGCGCGGGAGGGGCAATGGTGATGGCGCTCCTTGAAAAGTATGCTCATCGGTTTGCTGCCGTCGTTACAGTTTGTGGTTATAATCATGATGCTGATAAAATTGGCGCTAAATATCGCATGCGCAATCCAGCATTTTTCGATGCAGTCTCGGCGGCTGACATGGCGGTCGCATCGCTACCAACTGTTTTCAAAAAGAAGATGTATGTTTTGTTTACGCCGAGTGATGTGACCGTAAAACAAGAGCATAGTCATATCGCAGGGGTTTCTAGCGTGACCATCCCGGGGTACACACATATGGGTGCCATTGCAAGATTTCTTATCTGTCCACAAAATAGTACATTTACGCTTCGACGAGATGAATGATTCAAGCAAACACGTCCGAGGGTGGTCGAGTGTGGCCGTGAAAGGGTTTTTCACCGATAAAAACGATCGTGTGGTGCTGTGGCAGGCGCCGAATCTGCCGCTGTACTTGGCTATGGCCGGCTGGTTGCTGGGGAGACTCACAGACGGTGTAGGGCACGATATCGGTCGCGTCGTATTTGTGACGAGCCTCATCGTTTGGGCTGCGCTTGAGTTACTGAAGGGCGCTACACATTTCCGACGCGTTCTAGGACTAGCCGTACTGATCACTACGGTCGCTGGTATACTATGACGATATGAGAGAGTTACTCCGTATCATACGATTTACCAGTGAACTCAAGCGGTTTTACTATGGGGTAGCGGCGTTCTCTTTACTGGTAGCGGCGACTACTCAGGTGCAGCCTTTACTCACAAAAATTATCGTTGATGAAGTGACAAAACTGGTTGGCGACCAAGATGCCCGAACCATGGTTGTCATCTGGGCGGTGCTGGGGATTTTTCTAGCCGACTTACTCCAAAATGTGTTTAGCAACATTGGCGGTATAGTTGGCGACCAGCTTCATGTGCGTTTACGTAAGTCACTGAGTGAACGGTATTTCAAACATCTGCTCAATCTTCCACAGTCCTATTACGACCGCGAGATAAGTGGCAAAATACTCAATCAGTTAAATCGGAGTATCGATCAAATATCTAGCTTCGCTCAAGCATTCAGTAATAATTTTTTACAATTTATATTTAGTACATTTCTTTCTCTGGGAATTATTGCCTTGTACTCTTGGCCGGTAGCGCTGATGCTAGCTGCCCTTTACCCGATTTTTATCTGGCTGACAACGAGGACAAGCGGTAAATGGCGCGAATATCAGGCGACCATCAACGGTGAAGCCGATAGCGCAACGGGACGGTTCGCGGAGGCGATCGGACAAGTCAAGGTGGTAAAAAGTTTTGGGCAACAGGCCCGCGAGCTTTCGCACTTCAGAACTCGGTATCAACGCATGGTAGATACGACGTGGCCGCAGAGTAAACTATGGCATGGGCAGGATTTTGTGCGTCGGTTGGTCCTGAATATCATTTTTTTGGCGGTCTATGGGTACATCTGTTTACAAGCAGTTCATGGCCAATATAGTCTTGGGACGATGGTGTTACTGCTCCAGTATGCTGCCCTTATACGAATGCCAATATTCAGTATCAGCTTCATCGTCGATCAAAGCCAGCGGGCTATCGCGAATACCCGGGATTATTTTGCCACCATGGATGAAATCCCCGAAAATAAGAATGTATCGGAAGGGGAGCCGCTGCAAGCAAAACAAGGTGAAGTGAAATTCACCGATGTTACATTTGGCTATGAAGTGAAATCACCAGTGCTGAATCGGTTGTCATTTGATCTTGCTCCTGGTTCAAAAACTGCACTGGTCGGAGAAAGCGGCGAGGGAAAGACGACCATCACGAGCCTCATACTTGGGCTGTATGAGCCGCAGGACGGTGCTATCTGTATCGATGGTCAAAATATTGCCGATGTGTCTCGTGATAGCTTGCGAGCGGCTTCGGCCGTGGTATTTCAGGAGCCAGCGCTTTTTAGTGGCACCATATTTGAAAATATTGCCTATGGTCGGCCGGCGGCAACTCTCACTGAAGTTGAAGCTGCGGCAAAGGCCGCAAACGCCCATGAGTTTATACAAAAATTCGAAAAAGGCTACCAGTCGGAGATCGGTGAGCGTGGTTTGAAATTGAGTGGCGGACAGAAGCAGCGGATTGCGATCGCACGAGCACTACTCAAGGACGCGCCCATACTCATCCTGGACGAAGCAACCAGCAGTCTCGACGGTAAAAGCGAGGCGCTCGTTCAGGAAGCATTTGCTCGCCTCATGAAGGGCCGCACGACGCTCATCATTGCCCATCGTCTCAGTACGATTCAAACAGTCGACACCATCATTACGCTCAAAAACGGGGCGGTTGACGAGCAGGGCTCGCCAAAGAAACTCGCCACAAGTGGCGGTCTCTACAACGAGCTTCTAACGTTACAGCAACGCCACACCGCCGCTGACACAAAGCGCCTCAAACGGTACGAGCTTCTGGGTTAACATAGCAGTCGGGTTAGGATTGTGCCATAAATAGCCACCGAACGTCACGTATGTTCATCGATCGTAGTCTTTCTAGAGGGAGTTCATCCATGAAACTGATCACGTCCGAGGCTGACTCTGTGGAAGTAGAATGATCCGTTACTATTAGGGGCTTCTCTTTTGCTAGCTGGTCCAGTGCTGTTCTCATCTGTTTCCAAAATACGTAGCAGTCTTGGAACTATTCTTTCGAATCATCTATGCTGCCATCGAAGAATAGAGTTGTTATATGCCCCAATATACGGCATACTGGATAAGAATAAACGGAGGGTAGATCATGTCGACAACGCGAAAGCGAGATAGAATTATCGCAGGCATCGGAGCAGCAGTATTTCTTATCACAGGCTCTGCGCTAACGATTGGCGTAATCTGGGATATGGTAACGCAAAAAGATTCGCCGGTAGTTACCACTCAGGAGAGCGCCACGCAAAAAGAAGAAGTACTGCCGGCACCAGCCGTTTTCAAGCCCGAGGGCGACGTCACAGAGCTTCAGACTACTGACCTAGTGGAGGGGACGGGCGCTACAGCAAAGCCGGGGGACTCTCTTGCTATGAAGTACTACGGAACGCTCGCCAGCGACGGTACCATGTTTGACGAAAATTACACCAAGGACACATCATTTAGATTTGTACTCGGTAGTGGTCAGGTAATCGAGGGATGGGATAAGGGGCTTGAGGGCATGAAAGTTGGGTCAGAAAGACGACTCGTTATCCCAGCAGATTTAGCATACGGTGAATCTGGCCAAGGGTCTATTCCAGCCAATGCTGATCTTGTTTTTGTCGTAAAACTCCTCAGGATTGAGAAATAATGGCGCTCCTTGCAGATTTTACGCCGACTGACTCGGTCTCAGAGCTCATCAAGCAGGACACCGTAGAAGGTGAGGGGGCGATTGTTCAGCCCGGTGCTACGGTGACATGTCACTACACTGGTGCGATCGCCAAGACTGGAGAAGTTTTCCAGAGCTCGCGTGAGTTTGGACGACCGATTAGTTTTCCGCTATCAGGCGTGATAGCAGGCTGGACTGAGGGTGTGCCAGGTATGAAAGTCGGTGGGACGAGACGGTTGGTTATCCCGGCGGCAAAAGCCTACGGCGGTACTCCACCTTACGGTTCAGGTATACCGGCTAACGCCGACCTCGTTTTTGACATCGAACTTGTGAGTATTGATGGATAGATTGTGTTGAAAAACACAATATATAGTGTCTTGACGAAACCATAAGCACCATATATACTTCAGCGTACAGTTTGGTAATAGTCTCTCAAACAAAAAACTGTTACACTAAAAAGCCGAAAGCATCCAGAGCGGAGGGGTAATTCATGGTCAAAAATATCACGATTTTTACAACAAAGACATGCGCATACTGTCCTATGGTCAAACGTTACTTGGCAGCAAAGGGCCTCGCCTATGATGAAGTCAATCTCGACGAAGAGCCTCAGCGTCAGCAGGAAGCTCTGGCTATCTCCGGAGCACTGACAGTTCCTGTTACCGTAGTTACCAAGCAAGACGACACCAGAGAAGTCGTCGTTGGTTACAACCTGGCCAAACTAGCGCCAGCAATTAGCTAAGTTTTTTTACAGCATACACTAGCGCGCACCCACCTTGTTTTGCAAAACGTCGTGGGTGCGCTTTTGTGTTTCAAAAGAAGAATCTATACAATGGAGGTACTATGGGAAGAAAGAAGGAAAACTCACACACTGTTATAGTGATCGGCGCAGGACCGGCAGCGTTGAGCGCAGCGATATATACGACGCGTGAAGATATCGAAACACTGCTTATTGAAAAAGGCGTCCCGGGTGGATTGGCTGCAGTCACCGACTGGGTTGACAACTATCCAGGGTTCCCGGAAGGGCTCGCTGGACTGGAGTTGGCAGGAAATCTGCAAAAGCAGGCCGAGCGTTTTGGTGCGGTCATTGATTTCGGAGAAGTCACGGCTCTGCACGATGAGGGCGAGTGGAAGCGCCTCGAGACAACGCTCGGGGATCAGTACGCGCGAGTCGTATTAGTTGCTACCGGTAGCGACTATAAAAAACTTGGAATCCCGGGCGAGACAGAATACTACGCGCGCGGCGTTCATTACTGTGCGACATGCGACGGTGCTTTTTACCGCGACAAGCGACTTGTGGTGGTTGGCGGTGGCAATAGCGCAGTACAAGAAGCCATGTTCCTGACCCGTTTCGCGCCACATATCGACCTCATGGTACGCAGTAAACTCCGTGCCAGCGAAGTATTACAGAAGGAACTGCAAAAGTTTGTCAATGACGGCAAGATTGTGGTACACCTCGCGACGACCACTGATGAAATTATCGGCGACAAAGATGGGAAGGTCATCCAGGTGAAAGGAACAGATACGGCAAGTGGCAATGAAGTAAAAATCGACACCGATGGCGTGTTTGTATTTGTTGGCCTGAAGCCAAACAGTGAGTTTGCGGGGGGACAGCTCGAAACCGATGAAGTTGGTTTGATAAAGACTGACGAAAACCTTATGAGCAGTATGCCAGGTGTTTTTGTGGCCGGAGATATTCGTTCACACGCCACAATGCAAGTCGCGAGTGCGGTGGGCGAGGGCGCGACCGCGGCACTCAAAATCCGTGAATTTCTAGAAGGTCATGTCGATATCCAGGAGGAAGTGTGATGGGTGAGCAGCACGAAGGGCTAGCTGGAGCCGAGATGGGTCCACCAGACAAGGCCCCTACGATCGATAGTGGTGGATTATCGCAGCCACTCCAGACACGCCCATCAGTTGACGATCCGATCGCTCGCAATACTTATCCGGGTGAACAG
>JAGOTO010000036.1 GCA_018061705.1 Candidatus Saccharimonadota bacterium
TCATATGACAGATGGTTATATATCTTACCCATCTTTCTATTATGTTTTCTTCTCTTCATAGACAATAGCTCCTTTTGGTCGCTCGTGTCCTACTTCAAAGGGACCTGGAGGATCAACACCGGTGGTTCATATCATCGAGAAGTTTGTCGGTAAAGAAAAGGAGATAAATACCATGTCAATTACACAGGGACGGCCAGAAGTCAGGAGTACAGCAAGTCGAAAAGCAAAATTAGTGTCCGGAGCTTCCGCCTTTTTCGTGGGATTAGGCGCTTGCTCGCCCGGACTGAGCGCTGGTGACTATGGTGACTCAGGCCAGCTACGTAAGGCGTACGCATGCTCTGCAAACATTGATGGCGAAGCGACGGTGCTTGCGGCGAAGGCTGCGTATTCTGAGCACCCAGAGAAGACCGGGCAATACAGAGATACGATAGCGCGACTTGTGGTCGCACAGAGAGTGGCCATAAAGGAAAACATCCCGTGTTGGCCGGAAGATGGTAGCGAGACTCCCGAGTATCGTTTTACGCCAAACTATCATGTCAAGCCAGAACTAGTTAAGGATAAAGACTGTACCAATATTGTTACAGCGAGACTGGCCGGCAAAAAACCACCGGCAGATTTACTGAACCCTGAAAACATGGATATTGGCAATAGGGGTCGTAATATGGCTGACACGCTCGCAGCGGTAGTGCTTGAACTTGACCTACAAAACTGCGGCCTTGATCCCAGATAGTTGCCTGGTGCAGAAAACGAACCGGAGTCACATAGCTATCTCACCCATGATGGATTCCGGTCAAATAGTCCCTTGGTTGGTATCACCAGGGCCTGATAGCGGCGGGCTGTTGTCTATCGGCTCCTAGGGCAAGGCCACGCCCTCACGAGATGCGAGATAGCGGACTTCTTTATGGAGCTCGAGGAGTTTCTGGTCATTGGAAAGCTTGTTGTAGGCACGGCCACCGAAGGATGAAACGGGCTTGGCGGCGAGCAAAGCATAGATGTCTTTTACGTCGTTCTCTACGGCTTGGAGTCGACCGTCGATGCCCTCGACGCTAGACTCGAGCGTAGATATCCTATGACTGAGTTCGCGAAGCTGGCTTTTTACTTCCGCCATGTCAGACTTCAGGACTGCAACGTCAGACTTCAGGACTGCAACGTCAGACTTCAGGACTGCAACGTCAGACTTCAGGACTGCAACGTCAGACTTCAGGACTGCAACGTCAGACTCGAGTGCATCAAAACGTGGCCCGGTAACGGTTTCAACGCCTTCGATGATGAGGGCCAGTAGTGTTTGTTTCTCTTCTGCTGTAAAACTCATAGGAACCTTAGTATAGCACCAGCAAATCGGTAGTGATAGTGTAGCTTACGCAACCTTTTTCCACTGACCAAACGGGAGTCCTCCGAGCGTGTAGGGACCAAAATGAGTGCGATGGAGGGTGGTGACAGTGTAGCCAAGGGCCGAAAAAGTACGTCGAATTTGTCGGTTGCGTCCTTCTTGCATTTGTACTTGGTATGCGGGTGAGGTTTTGATGACCTGAGCAACTTTTGCCGATGCATTGTGTGGCACAGATTTGACGTTTATCCCCGAGATCATGGCGTCTGGTTCTACTCTCGTGATCAAGAATTGGCTCTTGCCGTCATCGAGCGTAATGCCGTGGTCACAAATCATCTGTTGGTGAAGTGGCGCGAGAGGCTGGTCAAGGGTGACCTCATAAATTTTGATTTTGGCGAAGCGGGGATGAGAGAGCATATGGGCCAGGTCGCCATCGTCGGATAGTAGGAGTATGCCGGATGAATCTTTGTCCAGCCTCCCTATGGTTTGGAGGGAGTGGTAGCGACTGGGTAAAAGATCATACACTGTTGGGCTCCCCTGTCCGTTGCGCGAACAAACATATCCGATCGGTTTGTTCAATGCGATAGTGGTATGCGTTGAGGGAGGATACACTGGCCGTCCATCCAATTTCACCTGGGATGAGCTTTTGACCTCTGTGCCCTTCACTGCGGTCTTGCCGTCGACGGTAACCCTACCGACATCGATGGCTGCGTCTGCCCCGCGTCGGCTCAGACTTGTGCTCGAAGCGAGATATTTGTTGAGACGCATAGCTTTATGGTAACGCCGTGAATGACGTGTGGCAATATTGAGTACGGTTTATCAGTGTTGGGGTGTAGCTACAATGCGATGCTGTTGGGGTCGAAACCATCTTTTGCGCTCCCTGGCGCCCCGGCACTTGGGCTAATGATAGGTGCGGGTTGGATTCCGGTTGAGGCAGGTGCGGCAATAATTGGGGGTGGGGGGACGACAGGTGGTGTCGATTGAGCCGTTGCCTCTGCCTCCGGAGAGATTGCACCTCCTACGGTTATCGGTGCGGTGCTAATGCCAGATTCTGAGAGATCCTTCTGCTCTTGTTGACGTAGGAGATCATTGAGATCTGCTTTATCTTCCTGTTTTGTGATTGGAGCAATGATTTTCTTGCCTGCAACGGTAACTTGATCGGTATGGTGCTGATCATCTTGATCTGGTGTGCCCAGCGCACCAGTTGGCACAGAGGGTACTCCCGGAGGGCTTGATGGTTGGCTGTTATCTTGGGGCTGCTGGACTGGCGCTGGAGCAGGCAGGGTCACTGGAGATGGCGCTGGGGTTGCGTCTGCAGGGATCGGTTGCTGACTTGGCGGCAGTACGGCCTGCTGGACTGCGTCCGAATCTTGTTGGAGCTGGCCGAGGGCTGATGCAAGCATGCTATCATTTTCGCTTTGGGCTGTGTCTGGTTTGCCGGGTGACGCCGCAGGCTCTGGACTTTGAGGTGGCGGCAACGCACTTGGGCCCTGAGCTTCCTCGTCTGGAATGACTGGTAGCTGGGGCAGATCGGCCGGCACGGTCGTTGCGGACGCATCATCTACGAAGCCTGCGATTTGAGCTGCCACGGCGGCTTCTTCCGCTGCCAGTGACTGCAACGGAGGGCTGTTCACAATTGATTCTTGGACTGGGGGCATTGCGAGTGCTGGGCTGTCGGTTGTCGGACTGGCTGTGGGTACTGAAGCCAAGGGAGCCCCAGCCACCACGGTGGCCGTTTGCTCTGCTGGGTCTTCTGACTCGTTGAGTACTGCTGTCGCATGTGATGAGATCTGGGGTAGGCTCGCTGGGGGCTCGGGATCGGTCGCAGGGGTGGTCGCAGGGGTGACGGCGATTGGGTCAGGGTCGGCGACAGATACGCTTGGCAGCGCGGTATTGTCTGGAGGTAGAACTGTCTGGTCGCTGGGCTGCAGAGGCGTGCTGGGAGGTGTCGCGACAGCTTGCAGTGGAGTGAGGTCGGTGTTTATCGGTGGCGTCGATTGCGTATCAGCCGGCTGGCTAACGTTTGAGGTGGCGACCGCAACAGGGGTGGCAGCAGTGGTTGCCGCCATTTGATTTGGCTCGACGATTGTTGCCCCCGCCAGCATGTCCCGGGCGGCATTGACGATGTCTTCGAGGGTAACCTGAGACTTGACCAAGTAACGGTCTGCGCCCAAATTTCCCGCTCTTGTTTGATCTTCGGCTTGCCCAAGGGCTGTCAGCATGATGACTTTCGTCGCCTTTAGCTCGTCGGTGTTTCTGATGATATCGAGCATCTCGAAGCCGCTAATTCGTGGCATCATGACGTCTGAAATGATGAGATCAGGTCGATGCTGTTTTGCGACGACGAGCGCTTCCTCGCCATTTTGAGCGGCGACAATATCGTAGCCTTCAGCCGTTAATCGTGCCTGGTAGATCTCTCTTAGGTTGTTGTCGTCTTCGACGAGAAGAATTTTTGCCATTGATCTGCCTTGTGCTGCAAACGCACTTACGTTTATATTTGCCAGTATATCACGAGGCTATTTGGGGGGCCACTGATATGGATTTTTGCTCTGAGGTTGCTACGGGCGGGCTCACGGTTGCAATATTTGCTTCTTGCGCGAGCAGCTCCTCGGCCCGAACAGAGGTGAGTCTCGGTAGATTGATATAAAAGGTGCTGCCCTTCCCGAGCTCGCTCTCTACCCATAATCGGCCTTTGTATAATTCGACAATCTTGCGACATATGAATAGCCCGAGTCCTGTACCGCCAATTGTCCTTGTTGCGCTATTGTCGACTCGATAGAATTTCTGAAAAAGGTGTGGGATATCTTCTGGGGGTATGCCTGCCCCGGTGTCCCTTACATATATTTGTACCACTCCTTCATTTCCGGTCAGACCCAAGCTTACTTTGCCCTCGTCTGTATATTTGCAAGCATTGTCAAAGATATTGGTTATGACCTCTCGCATTCTATCAGGGTCTACCTGCGCGTAATACAGGGGTCGGACCACCTTGTTCATGTCTGAGGGTCCGGCGGCATGTGTCGCATCTTTGGTCTCTGTGCTTCCGAAGAGGAATTCCATGAAGAGGCCTTTTTTTTCTGCCGAAAATCTGAGGTCCTGGGCGAGTTGCTCAAGGAACGTGCCCATTTCTGTGACCTTTGGATGGTTGGTGAGCCGTCCATCCTCTGCCTTGGCGCTTGTCAGCAAGTCCTGAAACAGCTGGCCAAGATGTTCGGTGCTACTGTGAGCCTTCTGGAGATAGTCTCTTGCTCGATCATCGATATTGGCCACCTTATTGTTGAGGGCAAGACTCAGGTATCCCTCGATCGCCGCAACAGGGGTTCGCATTTCATGGCTCGCTGTACTAATAAACTCTGCTCGTCGGTTTTCCTCGGCTCTCTCCTCGCTGATATCCCGGAAAATTGCAACGAGACCTGTCGAGTTTTTTGCAGAGTCGAGGAGTGGCGAGACACTGAAGGTCGATGCGATAGAGCTGCCGGATTTAGTTGTGAGGTTCACCGAATTGTCTCTTACGATCTGCCCCTTTTTGAATGCTTTATCAAGCGGTGTATCCTCTGGCGCTACCGCCTCGCCTTTTGCATTGGTAAATTTGAGTATAGATCGCCAGTCAAGCCCTTCGGCTTCCTGGGAAGACCAGCCAGTAATGTTGCTCGAGCCTTGGTTGAAATGACGGATGATCTGCTGGTCATCGATCAATATAACGCCATCTTGTATCGCGCTGAGGATAATTTCTGATTTGGCTTTTTCGTCACGAAGACTGCTCGCCAGGGTACTCGTACTAGCCGTTGCAGATTTGAGCATCCCCTGTCGCCAAGCGAACCAGACGCCAGCCACTGCGACGCACAAGAGTATTCCACCACCGACTACCATGTATTGATCCATATGATGCTTATGTATAGTATCTGTTTTTTATGACGGTATTGCAATATGGCAAGCTGCTTTTGGCGTGGGTGAGTCGTACGCGTATTGCGCCGCGGCCAACTGCCCCGTCCTCTTGGCAGAGGTCACTCCTGTGCTGACGGAGGTAGAGCCATCGCCATTAATCCAGCAAG
>JAGOTO010000037.1 GCA_018061705.1 Candidatus Saccharimonadota bacterium
GCAAGGAGCTCAAGGCTCTTCGTATTAAAAATAATTTGACTCAAACAGAGCTTGCTAAAAAGGCGGGTATATTTTGGAATGCGTATGCAAAAATAGAGCAAGGCAAGCAAGAGCCCAAGCTCGAGACTCTTGAAAAAATACTCAAGGTTCTTGGCGTAAAATCGTCAGATATCCTACCGTTCTAGTCGTCTTTTTTCTTGTATTCTTCGCGTGCTTTATAAAGCAAATCAATATCAACTCGGCCCATGTCGCGCCACATATCACGTGCACCTATTAGCATCTCACGAGCGACTTTTTCGTTCGCGTTCTCTGGGTCGTTAATTTCAAGCCAGTGTATAACTGCGGCAACATCTTGGTCGGTAATCTGGTAGCCGATATCATCTGTCATGTTACTCATAGTGTACCACCTCCTACGTATGGGGCATTGCGAAAGCGAGCTTTTGCCTGCTTAATATCATTGAAGAAGTGCGGATAAAAACTCACCTCATCATACAAATCACAGTATGGCAGCTCGACACTCGTCTGGCGAAATAGGCTAATCATGATCAGCTTCCTCGTCATCAACCAGTAGCTCGCTGAGTCGTATCAAATCCTCAATAACCGTTTTCCAGGTGCCCCGTATATGGGTCACCAAAAGAGACTCAGAGTTATTCTGGGTCTTTTTTGTTGCCTGTGAATTTGCAAGAGAGTCTGATTTGGGGGTTCGGCATAGCTCGCAGTATCGGGGCGGCTATTTCAAGATGATGACGGTAATGTCACCATCGACAATAAATGTTGTGCCGATATTTTGTCCTCGCATCTCAAATGGCTCGCCATCTTTGACAGAATCAATCGAGCGGAGAAAACCCGCCTCCTCAATGGAGCCAAGGATATAGTCTCGCTCAGCGGCATGATCTGCGTGGTTGCTGTGAGTTATCTGCAAGTTTCTCCATCGGAATCCGCGGATGTCCTTGTCTTCTACGGCGGCACCGATCCAGATTCGATGCTTGCGACGAAGCAAGTGTCGGAAACGGTTCTGCCAATAGCTGAAGTGTCCAAGCGTATCGGACTCGGGTTGGTCGATAAGCTGCCAAAAGCGTACATGGTGCCGGCTGCGCGGGCTACCGCTGCGCATGGTGGACTGCTGAAACCCGATGTCAAAACTTCTGCCAAACAAGTAAAGATTACTGAACGGGGCATTAGGGTAGGGACGGTCAAAGACAAGTGCCCATAGCTCACGGAGGTCGTTTCTGAGGGTGCTTTTGTCTGCAACGTGCCAGCCACTAGCTTTCATCGCACGGATAAAATGTCGCTTTGAACGAGCGACTATGGCAATATTGATTGGGTCGGCAGGCCATCCGTCACCAGTTATAGCATATCGCGGTATGTGGTTTGGCCGGAATACAAGCCGCCAGAACCTTGAAACAAAAGGTAGTAAGACATATGCCAGAATAGCGTAACCGAGCAAAACAGATGGGAAAAAGGGTAACTGGCGGTTGAAGTAGGGGAATAATACAAAGGTTGTAAGATAGGCTGCGCCCACGACAAGACCGAGAGTGCACACTCTCCAAAGTGCACGAATCCATAATTGCATGGGAGTATTGTATCAGCTTTGAGTAGGGTGCGGCTCAGTGATGACGAGCAGACGAGAGTCAGCGTATTCTTTACAGTTATTGCCATGAGCAGGTACACTGTATGTCATTATGCCTACCCACCACAAATTACCCCCAGAACCATCATTGTTACATCACAAGCGGACAAAGATCATAGCAACCATTGGCCCATCGACAAATAGCTACCAATCAATAAAGCGGCTAGTAGATGCAGGCGTGAATGGCATGAGGCTCAACTGTAGCCATGGCACAAACGAGGAGAGAGAACAGCATATTGCTTGGATTAGAAAAGCAAGCAAAGAACTTCGCCGCCATGTTGCGGTTATCCAGGATCTGCAGGGCCCAAAGATTCGGCTGGGCGAGTTTGAGGGCGTCATTGGTGTCAAAAAAGGCCAGACACTCAGGCTTGGCTATGAGGCTGACTGGGACGGAAGTGGAGTGGTACCGACTCAATACGACTTGAGCCAAAAGGTGAAAAGAGGTGAGCGAATCTATATTTTTGACGGTAAAGTACAGACAAAAGTGACAAGTGTTCGTGATGGTATTGTCTACGTTGAGGTTCAAAACGACGGGACATTGCTCAAGAGGAAGGGCATCAACCTCCCTGATACTGATTTTGCGGGTGATGTCATAACCGAGAAGGATCGCTCTGACCTTGCTTGGGGTAGCCAACAGGATATCGACTACGTGGCAATGAGTTTCGTCCAAACTGCTCAAGATGTTGTCGCAATGCAGCGGATCCTCGATACGCTGGGATCTCCTCGTAAAATAATCGCAAAGATCGAAACTAACTTAGCAGTCGTGAACATGAAGGAAATCGTAAAGGCAACAGATGCCATAATGGTTGCTCGGGGAGATCTTGCAGTTGAGACTGCACTCGAGAGTGTCCCGGTAGTGCAGCGTCAGATTATTTCTTTGGGCTTGCAATATAACAAACCGACCATCGTCGCAACCCAGATGCTCGCTAGTATGACTGAAACACCAGAACCGACTCGAGCAGAAGTATCAGACATTGCGACTGCTGTGTTCTTGGGTGCGGATAGCGTGATGTTGAGTGACGAGACTGCGATGGGCAAGTATCCGCTAGAAGCGGTTGAAATTATGAAAAGAGTCATTCTTTATTCACAGCAAAATACTCCCGTCAAGGTGACATATACTGCCCACGATCAGCAGGATATGACCAAGCAATTGGCAATGAGTCGAGGGGTCATCAGTCTGGCAGAGGGCATTCAAGCACAAGCGGTCGTGGCAGAAACTAAGACCGGGGCGACCGCAATATCAATCGCATCGGAGCGGCCTGCCATGCCGGTTATAGCAGTTACTGATAGCGCACGAACAGCCCAGCAGCTTGCATTGGTTTACGACGTCAGGAGCTATATTCGCCCTGTTAGTCCCCAGGCAGCGCAGAAACTGTCTGATTTTTTGCAGCACGAGCACGTCTTTAAAAAGGGCGATATCATTGTGCTTGTGAGCGGTCAGTTCCCAGGAGTTGTCGGGACGACCGACACCATCAAGGTTCGTCAGCTTGAGTGACGAATTGCCGAGTCTGGTTTACGTTAGAGTTTTTTATATACATACGTTATAGTTATAACCATAAGGGCGTACGGTTAACGAGTATAGGCACAATTCAATGGCTTGGGTGGGGCAATGAGTTTTAGCAAAAAGACAATTCGGGATGTCGATGTCAGCGGCAAAATATTACTTATTAGAGTTGATTACAACGTGCCACTTACGGAAAGTGGTGAAATTAGTGACGACTATCGACTACGACAAAGCTTGCCCACTCTCGAGTACTTGCTAGACAATGGCGCTGCATTGGTGCTGTGTTCGCACCTAGGGCGTCCAAAGGGTCGAGTCAACCCTGCCGAGAGCCTGTTCCCGGTTGCTAAAAGACTGCAAGAACTCATGGGTCGTCCAGTTGATTTCATTCCGGCTTGCGTCGGTGAGCGTGTTGAGAAGGCGGTCGCCCAACTCAAGCCAGGAGGCATACTGCTGCTTGAAAACTTGCGTTTTTACCCAGAGGAGGAAGCGCCCGATGCCGAGTTTGCTAAAAAATTGGCAAGTTATGCTGATATTTTTGTGCAAGACGGCTTCGGTGTTGTCCACCATCCGGCTGTTTCAGTCACCGAGATTCCCAAATATATGCCGAGTGTTGCCGGGCTTTTGCTGGAACGAGAAGTCGACACTATTACTGGGGTCATGGACAATCCAGAGCGACCACTTGTCGCGATCATCGGTGGAGCTAAGATCTCAGACAAAATAGAAGTGCTGCAGCGCTTTCTTGATATTGCCGATGTGGTTGCGATCGGGGGCGCGATGGCAAACACCTTTCTTCACGCCTCAGGCATGCCGGTCGGTCGGAGCAAGGTTGAGCCAGCTGATGTGCCGCTTGCCAAGGAGATTCTGCACAAAGTTACGTCAATTCGTAAAGATCGTAACCTCATCTTCTATCTTCCCCAGGACGGTGTGGTTGCCAAAAAGCTTGATCAGGCTACTCCAACGCGCATTGTTGATTGGAGCGCTCACATCATTGCCGACATAGAGGCGTATCCGAAGCGCCCGCTCCATTCCGCGAGCCAGGTTGCGGATGACGAGATGATTTTAGACATAGGGCCATTTAGTGGTGCATTTATCGCTGGCTTGATTCAGCTCGCAGGGACAGTGGTGTGGAACGGAACGATGGGTGTGACCGAGACGGTAGGGCTCCAGGGGCCAGTTGGCCCTACGGCTCATGGCACTGATTTGGTGATGGAGGCAATGCTTGGGCAATTCGGGCATCGGCCTTTTAGCCTTGTTGGCGGCGGAGACACCGTTGGATTTGTGCAGGGTCGTGGATTGGCGGGAAGCTTTGACCATGTCTCGACGGGCGGTGGTGCGAGCCTGGAGCTTCTCAGTGGTCGTTCGCTTCCTGGAGTCGATGCGCTGGAGGACAAGCAGTCGTGATTGGCTGTCGATCAATTTTGTTGCAGAGCACGGTAAGGCTCAAATCTGGTCTGGCTGATAAAGCACCGCGCTCACAAGACGAATTTTTGGGAAAAATTGTAAATTTTTGGTCAAAAACTTATACTGAGGCATAAGCACTATGGATAAGAAACTGATGGTTGTCGCCAATTGGAAAATGCACTTGAGTGTACATCAAGCCAGTCTGCTCGTGCATCGATTGCACGAGAAAATCCCACACCACCGTGACGTTGAAATTATCTTGGCGCCTAGCATGCTCACACTGCAGCCCTTAAGTGTCGAAATTGATCGCCGACGGTTCCGATTGTGTGCACAAGATGCGTACAGCAAGGACCAAGGCCCATACACTGGTGAAGTCAGCTTTGCGATGCTCGGTGACATAGTTCATTACGGTTTGGTTGGCCATTCCGCCCGACGATTATACTTCGGTGAAAGCCTCGATATGGTCAGGGACAAAGTGCAGGCAGCTATCCGGAACGGAATTTCACCGATCATTTGTATCGGCGAGACGAAGCACGAGCGAGATGCTGGAGAAGCCAAGCAGGTCATTCACGACCAAGTTACGACCGCCTTAATGAACCTGACGAGTAAAGATGTCGAGGACGCCGTATTGG
>JAGOTO010000038.1 GCA_018061705.1 Candidatus Saccharimonadota bacterium
TGACAACCTTTCGTCAGCTGATCGAGCTCGGCTATGAACCAACTGTGATCGCCCTCCAGCTCAGCCGCAGACTACGAGAGAGACTGACGGAATCAGACGAGACTGGAGCTGACCGGAATCGCACGCTCGCATTTCTGAGGTCACTTCTGGATGTCCCGGCATCGCGTAATCCTGAAGTACTTCTGGAAATCATTCTGCTCGATCAAACAAACCCATCACAGGAAGAAAGTAGCTCGACTGAGCCCGTTGATATGCAGCCCTCCAGACGAAACGCAACTGAGGTAGAGACACCATCCCGGGCTAAACCAGGCAAACTGTTATCTCAGAATAGTTCAGTCACAGACAGTACTGCGAGTCCTCGAGATATCCGACATCCTGATCCAAAGATCCCACCACAACAGACAGTTCACCAGGATCCCCCGGTCTCTCACCATGAGCATCCGTCAAAAGGCGAAACTTCAACAGACTTGTCTGTCGAAGAACTTTGGCAGTCGGTCCTAGGTGAGCTCAAAAAAACCCACAATACTCTTTATGGGATAGCCCGCATGGCTCGACCCTCGATATCTGGCGATATCCTACTCCTAGAGCTATCTTTCGGTTTCCACCAGAAACGTTTAAATGAACCACGCAATCTGGCCATACTAACATCTCTGGTTGAACGATACCGTGACGCCTCGACGCAGATCAAATTTTCACTTATCGCAAGCGATCAGGATCATTCCAAGTCGTCTGATCCCGTTGCGACCATAAGCAATATCTTTGGTGGGGCA
Source organism: Candidatus Saccharimonadota bacterium (assembly GCA_018061705.1). Next base: position 771 of record JAGOTO010000038.1, read on the forward strand.
GAGCTGCTAGACTGAGTATCGAACATAAAGGAATAATGGGGATAGACATGGCAGGGCAAATACCGCCAAATAACGTCGAAGCTGAGGCGAGTTTACTCGGCGCGATACTCATCGACACAGATGCGATTGTCAAGATTGCTGACAAAATATCCGTCGATGACTTCTACGACCCTCGACATAGCCGTATATATGAAGCTCTCCGAGCGCTCTACGAAAAACGATCAGCCATCGATGTGTTGACTCTTTCCGACCACCTGAAAGGGTCAGGATTCCTCGATATGGTCGGTGGCCCTGGGTACCTGACAGAGCTCACCAATTTTGTACCGACCGCAGCACACGTCGAGCAATATGCCGAGATTGTTGCCCAAAAGGCCTTGAGACGTCGTCTTATCACTGCAAGTGCTGACATGGCGGCTCTTGGCAGAGATGAGTCCAAGGCTCTCAAGGAACTAATCGAAGAGGCCGAAGCAAGACTTTTTGAGGTCAGTCAGCAGCATGTCAAACAGAATGTCGTTAGCCTTGAAATGGTACTAGCAGAAAGCTTCGAACGGCTCGACGACCTGCACAAAGACAAAAACAAACTCCGGGGCGTACCAACCGGATATCGTGAACTCGATAACATCCTTGCTGGGCTACAACGATCGGATTTGTTTATTCTCGCAGCTCGCCCATCTATGGGTAAAACGGCCTTCGTACTAAACCTTGCTCATAAGATTGCCACGCAAGCCAGAGAAACAGTCCTGGTTTTTAGCCTAGAAATGAGCAAGGAACAGCTTGTCGATCGACTCCTTGCCATGGAGTCTGGGGTCGATGCATGGAGTCTGCGGACTGGTAAGTTGAGCGACGATGACTTTGAAAAGCTCGCCGAGGCTATGGGTACGCTCAGTGAGGCGAAAATCCTGATTGATGACTCACCCGGCATAACCGTTAGTGATTTGCGGACAAAAGCCAGGCGAGAGGCACATTCCGGAAAACTCGGCCTAGTAATCGTCGACTACCTACAGCTCATGAGTGGTGGAGGCAAGTATGCGAGTGAAGGCAACCGCGTTCAGGAGATTTCAGAGATATCTCGAGGGCTGAAGGGCATTGCTCGCGAACTCAACGTCCCGCTCGTTGCCCTCAGCCAGCTCAGCAGGTCAGTTGAAAGTCGTACTCCCAAAATACCTCAATTATCGGACTTACGTGAGTCAGGCTCAATCGAGCAAGATGCTGATGTGGTAGCCTTTTTATACAGAGAGGATTACTATGAGCCCGATAGTGAACGGAAAAACATTATGGATGTTCTGATAAAAAAACATCGAAACGGACCGACCGGAGGTGTCGAGTTGTACTTCGATAGAGAGAAACAACGAATTCGGTCGATCGATACTGGACATAGCACGCCATTTATCGACTAGAAAATGGCGATGAGCCACTGTATACTGCTCACTAAGACCTATGAAACTAAAGAAGCCCAGTAACCGCCGTCATTGGCTCTACATAGCACTCGGAGTCGGGGCCCTGTCGATTATTTACATCTTCTTATTTCGTGGGCTCTACGGACTTACCGGAGGATTATATAGCACTTCTGAAGTCCTGAGCCAGCAACAGGGAAATGCGCTAAAGACCATATTCTCTAATCCCATAAACGCCCCCTATGAGATACTAGTTTGGCTCGGCCTCAAACTCGGACATCACAGTATCCTAGTGACTCGGGTTGCTGCAGTATTGTGTGCGGTTCCGCTTGTCGGACTATTTTATCTAGTTGCACGACACTGGTATTCTCCGAGTATTGCGGCACTGGGTAGTGTCATGTTTGCGACGTCGAGCAGCTACCTACATTTTGCTCGCTTCGGGACAGCAATGATCTTGCAAATGGCGACTCTCGCATTGTTGGCCAGTGTTTTTTTGTATCGTAAGGCTCCTGGACGGCAGAAGGTTCTCGTCGCCTATGTCATAACAGCCCTTTGCGCATCGCTCATCTACGTTCCGGGCATTATCTGGTTCGGCCTTATCGGGATCGCATTGTTATGGAGACGATTTCGTGCAACACTGACCTCATTTGGCGCACTCCATAGTATCTTGGTACCGATATTTGGTCTACTCCTTCTCTCACCATTGATCTATGGCTGTTTCAATGACAGTACAACGCTGCGAAGCATTTTTGGACTCCCGAGCGACCTACCGACACCGCTTGCGTATTTCAAAGAACTGCTTCATTTGGTAGCTTCTGTGGCATACCGAGGCTATTGGCCTTCAGAATATTGGATGTACGGTGCGCCGCTTCTCAATGTAGCCGAAGCACTACTGTTTGTGGCTGGACTCTGGCTAATGTTCCGCCGCCCAATGATTCAGGGAAACTATTATCTACTTTTTGCAATCTTAGTTGGCGGTCTTTTGGTTGCGCTTCGCGGATCAGTGACCGTCGCCTTACTCGTACCCTTCATATATCTTATTATCGCAGGTGGCCTTCATTTACTCTATGAGGAATGGCGACAAGTATTTCCACGTAACCCCTTTGCAAACGTGCTTGGCGGCGCACTCATCGTCTTAGTTGCGAGCTTTTCGATATTTTATCATCTCCGGGCATACTATACGGCATGGCCAAATACACCAGAGACAAAAGCAGCCTACACGATTCGTCAGCCCCTATAGTCTGATACAATATAACTACCACGTAATGAAAGGGGAGTATGCGCAGGAGAGCTATCTCTGCACATCGAAATTACCATGAGTCGATTTGACCAAGCCAAAATGCTAATGCAAGTTAAAAAAATCCAAAAAGATCTGCAAAAACTTGTAATAACGGTAGAGCAAGGAGACGGGGCTGTCAGAGTAGAGATCACTGGCGAACAAAAAATTAAAAAAATCCATATTGACCCTGAGTATGTCGATATTGATGATATTGATCAGCTCGAAAGATGGATTGAGGATGCAGTCAAGGATGCTATATCAGAGAGCCAACGCGTTGCTGCGGAGAAAATGCAACCCTTCATGGGCATGTTCGGCGGTCTTGGTGCATAAAAATTCATGAATATCCTCCCCTCAGCGCTTCAGGATCTCATCGAAGCCCTCGGGACACTGCCGGGAGTTGGTTCTCGTACCGCAGAACGCTACGCGTATTACCTGATTCGCCGCGATCGCGCGCTTTCTCTCAAACTTGCCGGTGCGCTCGAAGCTCTACATCCGGGTGTGCATTATTGTCCAGTGACTTTTGCTCTCATCGATGCAAAAGACGATATATCACCTCTGTACACTGACCCAAAGCGAGACAAACAAGTCATTGCAGTCGTTGCCGAGCCGATCGACATCATCGCGATAGAGAAGACCGGTGCCTTCCACGGGACGTATCATGTTCTCGGGGGCCTTGTTTCACCGATTGATGGCGTCACTCCTGACGAGTTGCACATCACTGAGCTGATTGATCGGATCGACACTGACAAAGTCGGCGAAGTAATACTCGCCACCAATGCAAGTGTTGAGGGGGAGTCGACTGCGCTCTATATCCAGCAACAACTGCGCGATCGATCAATCGCAATCACCAGGCTAGCCCGTGGGCTTCCCATCGGAGTTGATCTCGAGTATGCTGACCAAATAACCCTCAGCAGGGCATTTGAAGGCCGTCAACAGTTGCCTTAGGGAAATCAATTAGCGCCTCCTGATAGCCATCTTGGACAATCGAAGTGAATGTGCCCCGGAATGTTCTTAGGACAGAGGCTCAACAGCAATGGCGTCAACAAGGGTTTCAGGATGATTGGTCATACGCTCAAACCGTGGCAAGGCTACGCCCTCCCAGTCAACAGATTCAAGCCAAATGACCATACGCCTCGTAAAGTGTATCTCTGGGCTGTCGATTGGCTCATATACAACTTCAAAATCGAGCGTTTCTTCGTCAAAAGCAATGCACACAACTCTATAGACTCCACCTTTATAGTGCCTCCAGAGAGATTCGGGTGGGATCATTTCGCTTGCTTCCGCAATCATCCCGCTCAGCTGCTGGCCTGGAATTTTTTTCCTCATATACCCTAGCATAGCACAAACGGTTTCTCAGACCTTGTGAATATTTCGCATTGAGGCCATTTGGTAGGCAGGCTCGGCTTGGCAGCTCCAGTTACCAATCGCTTTTGTGACAGCTAGTTCTGGATACGATTCGCTTACCGCCCGAGAGCGTGTACAATATGGGCTATGGACGAAAAAATTAAGACCGCAATCACAAACGCCCAGCATGTCGTGATCATCCAGGCAGACAATCCAGATGCAGACTCTCTCGGGTCAGCTCTGGCGCTCGAACATATTCTTGGAGATCTGAATAAAGATGTTTCTCTGTACTGTGGGGTAGCCATCCCGGAGTATCTTCGTTATATGGACGGGTGGGGTAGGGGTGACA
>JAGOTO010000039.1 GCA_018061705.1 Candidatus Saccharimonadota bacterium
TCGCCGGAACCCCAAGTCCACCGCTGTGGAAATCTTGTTGATCAAAGATGCTAAAAATCGCTGGACTATTCCGAAGGGTCACGTAGAAGAAGGAGAAGAGCCGAAGGGGACTGCCGAGCGGGAGATTAGAGAAGAAACAGGTCTGCAGGAGATGGAGGTCAAAAACTGGCTCGGGAAGGTCAACTTCCGATACCGACGCAACCATACGCTTGTTTTGATGACCATGCATATTTACTTGGTAGAGGGCAAGGGAAATACAAGTCGGCTTCATCCGGAGGATTGGTTGAGCGATATTCAATGGCTTCCGGCTGCAAAGGCTGTCGATGCGATCGCCTACGAAGATATTGGCAAACTGATGCTGGCGGGAATGAAAAAAGTAAGGGAAGGAAAGGCATAGATAGAGGTTGGAATGACGAATTTCGAATATAGGGTAAGGACCGTTATATTCTAAATTCAAAATTCGAACATAATTTTACACCATGGATACGACACCATATCAACATTTTGCAGTGACTCATATGGGGGGCGTTTTTGAGCGCATTGAACTCTTGATCACGGCATTTACACATCGTTCATACCTTAATGAGCATAAAAAATCAGCATCCGAACACAATGAACGGCTTGAGTTTCTCGGTGATGCCGTTCTCGAGCTGGTGGTCACCGAGTATCTGTTTGCTACATACGCTGAGCCAGAAGGAATTCTGACAAACTGGAGAAGCTCTCTCGTCCGGACAGAGAGTATCGGAGCGGCAGCTGAACGCCTTGGGTGTGAGGATTTACTGCGCCTGAGTCGTGGCGAGAAACGTGGGACGGAGAGAGCACGGGCTCAGATCCTGGCGAATTGTTTTGAAGCGATCATCGGAGCCCTATATCTCGAGCGGGGCTACGATGCCTGCAAGGACTTCATCACCGCGAATATCCTGAGTACATTTGATCATATTCTGAAAACAGGCTCATGGATGGATCCAAAATCTCGTTTGCAAGAAGTCGTCCAGGGGCAGGGTAGTGCAACTCCGCAATATCGTGTGCTAAGCGAAGAAGGACCTGACCACGAGAAGATTTTTTCGGTCGGTGTCTATGTCGACGGTAAGCTCGTTGGCGAGGGTACTGGGCCTAATAAGCAAACAGCTCAGGTCTCCGCTGCCACAACGGCGCTACAGAGGTATGCTTGAAAAAGCACCTCCAGATGCTGTAGTAGGTTGGCCTCTACCGACGCCGGCGTGATAGTGCGTGGGCAGCACACAGTTTCTCACGAGTTGCGAGTTTATGCGCCGTAGCTATTTGAAGCCGAAATTTCATGATATGTTGCGGTTTGACAACAGGGGTAGGAACGTGGTAAAATCCGATAGTAAATTTAATGGGAAGGAAGTAACGAATGCTCGTCATCCGTTTTCAGCGAACTGGCCGCAAAGGTCACGCACAATTCCGCGTTGTCGTTCAAGACAGCCGTCGGACCCCTACGAGTGGCAAGATCGTTGCTCAGGTAGGAACGTACAATCCACATACCAAAGAAGCAGTGCTCGATACTGAGCGTGCGCAGCACTATCTTTCGCACGGAGCACAGCCAAGCGATCGAGTTGCTCTTCTCTTCAAGAAGCAGGGTATTAAGCTTCCAGATTGGGTGAAACTTCCTGTAAAGGCCGAGGGAAAGATTCGTCACGCCGACAAGCTACGACGCAATCGTCCAGAAGAACCAAAAGAGTCCGAGACTGATGATGCACCGGTTGATGCCCCCGAGGTCTCGAGTGGGGATACTGCAGAAGTCTTAGATGAGTCGGCTGCTGTTGATAAACCCGCAGAATAGAGACGATTTGCAGATTTGATAGGAGCATAAAAATGCACTGTGCAAACGGTGTCTTTACCTGGATCGCGCTGATTCGTTAACCCGTGGTGCCCAATGGGTGATAAGTAGCCGAGATGTGTCCGGTAAACTGCTTGTACGGGATTCGGCATCAGTGCATGTTTCGGGTATACTAAGAAGGTCAGATAATCAGAGGAGGCAGGCCATGTCAGTAACTATTGACGAACAATTTGTTGAGTACGTCGTTAAATCGCTCGTTGAGCATCCAGAAGAAGTCAAGATCGCACGAAGGGTTGATGAGAAGGGTGTATTACTCGAGCTAACTGTTAACGCAGAAGATCTAGGGCGAGTTATCGGGAAACGAGGAGCGACTGCACAGAGTCTGAGGACCCTGTTGCGTGCTCTTGGCACGAAGCACGAAGCACGTTATAATCTCAAAATCGTCGACGTGGATCGCTTAGACGAAAACGGAAACCCAATCGAGCGTCAACCAAGAGACGATGGCTATGCCCCTTCGACAAAATCTACTCAACCAAAGCTGCAGGACGAGCCAAGTGGATTTGTGACAACGAGCGATGATACTACCGCCGATGACAGTGTGCTAGCGGAAGAATCCAAAAAAGAAAGCGACAGTGTGGCCCGTACTCGAGCCGAGCTTGCCGACCTCGACGACCTCGACATATAAATACTAGGGATGTTCCCCGTGCCGCTTGTGTTTAGGGTGACACTGTGATACGGTAGTACGAGTCTTTACCAAGACGAACATAGATAAAACAAAAACATTTAGTAGCTCATGCGAGCCAACGACTTAAAAAACCGTTGGGAGCTTTATGTGACAGAACCACCTCTGGTAACAGGGGTGGTTTTGGTTTATAATGAGCACTATGAAAATTCAAGTTATTACATTATTTCCGGAAATGTTCACCGGCGTGCTTGGCAATAGTATGTTATGGAAAGCGGCAGACAGGGGCATCGTGACGTACGAATTTATCAACCTGCGTGAGTTTGGACTCGGTCGTCGTAAACAAGTCGACGACACACCCTACGGAGGAGGGGACGGCATGCTATTGAAGCCAGAGCCGGTTGTGGCTGCTATAGAGTACGCCAAGGAGCATGATCCCGAGGCCGAGGTGCTTCTACCCACACCGCGCGGCAAAGTCTACAAACAGTCTGACGCAAAACGACTTGCGGCAGCTGAGAGGGGACTGATTATCGTATGTCCGCGTTATGAGGGTTACGATGAGCGTGTAACCGAGTGGATCGACGAGCAGTTTTGTATGGGGAGCTATGTATTGACAGGAGGCGAGCTACCAGCAATGATCATTATCGACAGTATTGTACGGCTCCTGCCTGGCGTACTGGGCGGTGAGACGAGCGCCGAGATAGAGTCTTTTCAGAACGACGATGAAACCATAGAGTACCCACAATACACCCGCCCGGCCGAGTTCCGCGGATTAACCGTCCCAGATGTTCTCCAAAATGGCAATCACGCCGCTATCGCCCAATGGCGTAACAAACACTAGATCGATCTAATTGGTAGAGTGCGGTATGCCGGCTTCGGAAGCGAGACGGTTGTTGAAATACTCTCGACTATCAAATGATCGATGAGTTGTACGCCGAGAGACAACAAGTTTGCTCCCGTTTTCATTCTCGTCCAAAATGCGACTAAGTAGATCTTTGATTTTCTGTGATTCTTCCGCGCCCGGTGGGAGTACCATGCTCGTACGAGCAAAATCGATCACGACCCGTGTATTCGCCGTGCCAGCCCTAGACGCATATTGGATGACTAAAGGCTGTGGCCATATTCTGCCGTTGTAACGCCTGTCGTTAAAGTAATGAGGCAGCATAAGAGCGGTTCTATGTAATCTGGTGAACCCCTTAGTGTCGGTTGGCTCGGGTCTTACAAGGAGTGTTGCCTGGGGATTGTCGATAAGATTTTTCTCGTTCTTTTTGTACTGGCTCCAGATTTTTGCCCCCTCGCTGGGAGTGGTCGCAAACGTACCGACGGGCTCTGCCGCATACACCGTATCGATCAAAATCTCGTTCATGCTTGCTGCCGCGAGCGCATGGGGCAGCGCAAGGGCTGCTAGAGCGCCAGCAGACCTACCAAAAGCAATTATACGTTTAGGGCTAAGCTGATCTATAGCTGCAACGAGTGGATCTATTGTTGCTTGGCCAACAAGTTTCAGGTACTCCTCTGATGTGCGTGGTCTAGGTACTCGGGGTAATAAATTGCCGCCTCCCGGCCTGTCAACGCCAAGCACAGGTATAGCGAGTGCTTCACCCAGGTGCGCACAATCGCGGAGTCCATCCGTACCCATGCTACTTCCTAGCGGAGGGAAATAGACTCCGAGTGTGGAGCCAGTCTTGGAGGACTCAGGGGGAAGAAATAGGCGATACATGTATTAAATATGATAACACAAACAAAAAAAATGTCAAGCATCTCGGTATCAGGTACTTTGTTCGGGGCACACCCCACGCAGTCACTCAGGAAAACCCCGTACCGCAATGATCATTAATATTCGCAGAAGGCTCGCAACGAGATGTCTGAGGAGTCGTGACTCCGTGATGCCGCCGAGGCTATTGATGAATTTGTGAGATGAATTATATTTTTCTGTGAAAGATTGGCGTATAGTAAATGGCGGAAAGTGGGGCAACTATGGTTCAGTCAAAAGGGAAGGGATGGCGCGGAGATCCCGAAGGGCATGCTCGAGCTGGCCAAAAGGGCGGGCAGAGGAGCGGAGGAAATTTCAAAAATGACCCGAAACGCGCTGCTGCCGCTGGAAAGAAAGGCGGCAGTGTCAGCCCTGGCAATTTCAAGTATGATCCCGAACGAGCCAAAAGTGCTGGACGGAAAGGAGGCATGAAATAGGGGTCGCGGGGTTGTTTGCTATAAATAAAAGAAGGAGTCTTATAATGGATTTTATCGTCTGGATAGTGTTTGGAGCATTGGCAGGTTGGGTCGCGTCGATGATTGCAGGAACGAATGCCCAACAGGGCCTCTTGATGAACGTCGTCGTCGGTGTTGTCGGTGCGTTCGTCGGTGGATGGGTTATGAAGCAATTTGGTGAACAGGGCGTGTCTGGCTTTAATCTGTATAGCTTTTTGGTCGCTGTAGCGGGATCAGTCCTGCTCTTGTTTGTGTATCGTATGGTTACAAAAAAATAAAACCAGGTATCACCAACCCACATAAGACCTGCCCGATGGGTGGGTCTTATTGATTGTCGCGAAATCCAGGCGGAGCATATATAGGGCGACTTTCGCCCAGGATCAGATAATAACAGAGGTGATATTCACCCCATCGTTGGCATGTGCTG
>JAGOTO010000040.1 GCA_018061705.1 Candidatus Saccharimonadota bacterium
GCCGAGTAGCGCCTCAGGACTATAACCTCAAAGAATGCTTGGTAGAACATCAGAATTTCCCAGGCGCGTAAGACGTAGAAGTACGGTATGACACCAACAACATACCATCGACGGGACACAATTGCTGAGGCAATAACCAGGAAGCAACACAGGATGAAATCGACGGCGATAGCAATTGGTATGATTTCCCAGCGATGGGTCAGTAGAATGACCAGGGGAAAGATAACAAAAAGTTGCAAAAAGAGCACGGATACCTGTAGGAGCTGAAGTCCAATACTGAGGTCGATGCGTTGTCGTTTGGTTCCGACTTTATGCTGCTGCACTCCTTGGAAGAATCCCCTGAACCAGCGCATCGTTTGTTTGTAAAAGTCAGACAGCGATTGCGGATCCTGGGTGTAGTTAATGGCTTGTGGTATGAAGACCATCTTGCCAAGTTTTTTGCGATGTATTTGGAGTGTCATATCAAAGTCTTCGGTCATGCTATTATCGCTGAGTACAATCTGATCGAGTATATCTGTTCGAAATGCGGTGATCGGTCCGGGTAGGACGGATATCATGCCAAGCCATGACTGCACTCGTCGGTTCATATGCTGACCATAGGTGTAGACGTAGGAACGGTAACTGCTGATCCAATTTCCTCGGAGGCTTTGCACGAACCCTACGGCAACCGCGTAACGCTGACCATCAAGCTTATCTCTATATATGGAAAAATACTTCTCCGAGAACACGCTATCAGCGTCTGCCACATGAAGCCATTCGTAGCAATCATCGAGATAAAAATGTGCGATTGCTCGTCTCACCGCCAGTGCCTTACCGCTTCGTTCGACGGTTAGTACATGGTCTTTGCCAAGCAAACGAGAGGCGATAGTTCGTGTCTTATCGCTCGAAGCATCATCAACCACGTAGATGTCATTTTTGGATTGGCCTGCAGCGATTGCTGACTTGATTGTGTCTGCAATGATCAACTCCTCGTTGTGGCCAGGTAATAGAAGGGCAAGCTTTTTTCGGCGCTTGCGGCGATATGATTTCTGGAGAAGCAGCAGTGCATTTTGAGCGATCTCACCGAGTTGCTGTCTGGCGGCTCCGTGGACGATCTCCGGGAATGGCTTTTTTCTGTACGCCGATTGTGTTGTAATCATGCCGACACCATGTGAAGTATAGTAGCTGGGAGTTGAGTGTACGTCGGAGCTCCTGCTTACGTATCGTGACGAGGATCGTAGGTCGTACAAAGCACCACGCTCAGCGTAAACGGCCCGACGTGTTTGATTGGTTGGGATTCTGTGGTGAATGAATGAATCAAAAGATTTGTGATTCAATATGGATGGCGGGACAACCCGGTGCATTACCTACCTCATCTAGGAACAATGAATAATAGATAATATAACATATACTTTTGAGAAAATCAATAATAACGTCATAAAACCATAATTTTCGTACTACTTCCCGCGCCCAAGAGCATCGGTTCTTGATATGGCTAGATGTAGCCGCCGCGCAGGGCAATGATGATTCCGATCGCTGCACAGACTTGCCCGATGACCCAAAAACGCATGGTTACCTTTGTTTTGGGCCAGCCGCGTGCTTCAAAGTGGTGGTGGATAGGTGCTGCAATCAATATCTTGCGGTGAAAGAGCTTTTTGGAGAGTATTTGGAGTAAGCTGGAGCCTGCTTCAAGAACAAAAACGAATCCGATGATCGGCAGAAGAAATAGCGTATCTGTGAGCATCGCGACGACCCCGAGGGCGGTTCCCAGTGCGAACGATCCTACATCGCCCATAAAAAAGCGGGCGGGGGGAATATTGAACCACAAGTAGGCGAGGAGAGCACCAACGATAGTCATGCAGAATGCCGCAACCCCGTAGCGGCCCTGCAGTAATGCAATGAGACTATATGCACCAAACGCGCTTGTCAGGAGTCCTCCCGATAAGCCGTCCATCCCGTCACTGATGTTGACTGCGTTGCTGGTACTGACGACCACCAGAATAAATAGCGGAATAATAAACCAACCGACGTGGAGTTCGCCATCAAAAGGAACATGTATATGGGTGTAACCAAGCTTGTAATAGAAAAACCAGGCCCCAATTGCGGCTACAGCGGTTATGAGCGAAAATTTAACGAGTGGTCGTATGCCCGCAACATTGCCACCACGACCCCGAATGTTGAGGATGTCATCAGCGAGCCCAACCAGCCCACCACCGACCAGAGCTGCGAGCGGTAACCACGTTTGTTGCCGGCTAAGATTCCACGCGAGAGTTACAATTGCGATTGATACTACCATGATCAGGCCAGCCATAAGTGGTACATTCTGGCGAATATCGAGTTTATTTATAACACTCAGACTCTCCCCGGTCGCAGAATGAGTTCGTTGACGTTTCCACCATTTGTAGCGGTAGGCATAGTGTGTGTATAGAGGAGTGAGTAGTATAGCGATGCAAAATGCCAAGAAACTGAGGACGAGCATCTTGGCTGTTTTTTGAGAGAGTTGGTCGATAGGTAACATAAATAGTTCGATTCTTTGCAGGGGTTTTTATAAAGACATACCTAGTTTATACCTTTGTGCCCAATCGGTATAGTTTTTTATCGTTCGGGCCGATCATTCGTCAACCTTGAGCGTGATTATATATCGTGTAGCGTCGAGATATGAGCACCGAGACTATTGAGTCGCTCGGCCAGATCTTCGTAGCCACGCTGAATCGTGTAGATGTTTCGGAGAGTACTGACGCCGTCTGCGGCCAGCATACCTATAAGGAGTAGGCTGGCGGGTCTGAGCGCGGGTGGACAGAATACGTCGGCGCGAGTAAAGGCAGTCGGCCCAGTTACGTAAATCCGATGTGGATCAGCGAGCTCCACATTGGCACCGATTTTGGTCATCTCCGTGTAGTAAATGGCGCGGTTTTCATATATCCAATCGTGGATAAGCGTGCGCCCCTTTACTACGGAGGCAATTGGAACAAAATAGGGTAAATTGTCGGTGTTGACTCCCGGATACGGTAACGGATGAATCTTATCCGTCAGCGCATGCAAGCTGCCGTCGTGCTTCAGAATGCGCAGGTCAACCAGTTCTGTCTGGCCGTTCTGCGCGAGATAGCGTTTGCTGGTTTCGTAACGTAATCCCATTTTCTCTAGTTTCAAAAGCTCAAGGGTAACAAAGGCGATGGGAACTCGCTCGACTGTGATTTCGGAATTAGTTGTGACGGCCGCAGCGATGAAAAACATTGCTTCAATCGGATCTTCAGCTGGTGAATACACGACATTCTTTTTTATGCGAGCAAGGCCGCGAACTCGTAGTGTTGGGGTACCGATGCCGTCAATATGGACGCCTAGTTTTTGCAGGAAAAAACAGACATCCTGAACCATGTAATTCGCACTCGCAAACTCGATGATTGTTTCTTCGGGTCGGCCTGCCGCAGCCATTAGCGCATTTTCTGTTACCGTATCGCCCATTTCATACAGTGCGAATCGTCCGGCGGGCTTTGGCGTAACGACGACATGGTAGTTGCTATGATGTGCGCGAATATCGACCCCAAACTCTTGCAACGCAAATAAGTGCGGCTCGACGGTTCTCGCACCGAGCTTACAACCTCCAGCATACGGTATCTTGAAACTTTCTTGCTCATGCATGAGCGAACCGATCATCATGATAACGGTTCGGGTTTTGCGGGCAGCCTCTTTGTTGAGTTTATCAAGCTGGAGCTCGGCAGGACGTCGCAATTCAAGGTCATTGCCATTTGTCCACTTGGCCTGCACGCCAATACTCTCAAGAACCTCGAGTATACGAAAAACTTCTTCAATGCGGGGGAAGTTAACAAATTTGGTAGTGCCGTGGTTGAGTAGTGCGGCGCAGAGTAAACCAACAGCCGCATTCTTGCTTGATTTGAGTCTTATGCTACCGCTCAGTTCGTGCCCGCCCTCGATCTGCAGGTTTACCGATCCGCTGCCAAGAGAGACGATCGGTTTATTGAGCGCGTCACTCAGGCGTCCGAGCGTTTCAAGGCTGAGGTTCTGTCGCCCTCTTTCTATGCGGTTAATGGCAGACTGGCTTGTTCCAAGTCTCTTTGCTAAGTCAGCTTGTGTCATGCCGCGCTCTTGTCGCACCCGCGCAACAAAATCGCCAATTCGTTCATTTGTTTGAGTGGTCATAGGTACATAGTATATCACAAATGATATAGGACCGCTGCTCTATGCGCCAGGGAGGGACCCCGTAAACAACGCGAAGACAAAATTACTATATGCGTTACTGCTGGGTAGCGTTACACTGTAAGCAAAGCATAAGGAGGGGAAACGAGATGGTAGATATTGCAGTCGCTGATCTTATTGCAGCCGAGGAAAAGCGAGAGCACGATGGTCTCGAACTAATTCCTAGTGAAAACTATGTATCAAAGGATGTCTTGACGGCAAATGGCAGTATTTTTACAAACAAATACAGCGAAGGCTATCCGCGCCGACGCTACTATGGCGGGCAAGATTGCACAGACCCCCTCGAGGAGCTTGCCATTGATCGGGCAAAAAAACTCTTCAAGGCTGATCATGCAAATGTGCAGCCCCACTCGGGCGTACCTGCAAACGAGGCCGTCTATTATGCATGGCTTGAACCTGGTGATACGGTGCTTGGTATGGACCTTGGTCACGGTGGGCATTTGAGCCACGGCAACCCCATGACACGCTCTGCGCATATCTACAAATTCGTCGGCTACAAAGTTAAAGATATCGAAACAGGCGAGATTGATTATGATGAGCTCCGCGAACTAGCCCTCAAGCATAAGCCGAAGATAATCCTAGCCGGATTCAGCGCGTACCCAGGCGAACTTGACTATGCCAAATTTGCGGCTATTGCACAAGAAGTCGGCCCGGATTGTTTGCTCATGGCAGATATGGCGCACATCGCCGGTTTGATAGTGGCTGGAGAAGCGAAAAACCCATTCGACTACGGTTTTCATGTCATCACAACCACCACACACAAAACGCTGCGTGGACCGAGAGGCGGCCTTATCCTTAGTAAGGGGACTGTCGGTAATCCCCTCAGGGCGCCCGAAAAAACCATCGAGAATATCCCAACACTGATCGACCGTGCTATTTTCCCAGGGACCCAGGGTGGGCCACACATGCATACCATCGCAGCT
>JAGOTO010000041.1 GCA_018061705.1 Candidatus Saccharimonadota bacterium
TCTTAATGCCAACAGGCACAACATCACCAAGTGTTTCGCACCATATATCACCAAGCGGAGTGAACTCTTGATAAGGTGCGTCACCTATCGCCCTACGCAAATCTTCGTTTAAGTCAAAACCAGCAAAGATTTCTGCCGAATCTCTTAGATAACCTACAGGGCATTGTTCAATACGACTAGCTGACACGGTGTCCTCACAATAGACTAATTTAAGCATATTATACGTTATTTATTAATAAATTACAATCTGCATAAATTTATAAGCTAGTTGTATGTAGGTAGGAGGGGGCTAAAGCCCTAAGGGGTTATCGACATCTGTTGAGCGTTTTTCGTGGTACTTGTAGTCTAGATAGTCGTCCCAGTGTAAATCACGCCAGCGACGCACTTCTTCAATAATGAGGGGTGAACTTTTTTCGAGGCGCTCCACTAAAAAGAAAACCTCAGCTCAGGCTGGGGTTTTGTTTTTCCAGACCAGGTACAATCTGTGCCAATCGTCTAGGGTGAGGGCTTGAGCGCGGAGCTGGGGTTGAATACCAGATGATGCCAGGAGTATCGCTGTCTCCGTCCTTCCAAGCCCCAAACCAGCACTCAGGCTATTATGGAGGGTCTTCCGTTTTTGGCTAAATCCGGCTCGCACTATATGGAAAAAAGATTTCGTATCGACATCCGTGAAAAGCGGATTTTCACGGTATACGAGCTGCAAAACCTGACTATCAACTTTTGGGGGTGGTGTAAATAACTTGGCCGGTACATAGACACCGAGCGAAACGTCACAGTAGTACTGGGTACTGACACTCAGCAGCGACATTTGCCCAGACACGGCACAGACCCGCTCGGCTACTTCTTTCTGGATAAGTATAGCCGCCTGGCTAAAGTGGTTGGGTGATTCGCAGAGCACGCGTATGAGATTACTCGTCAGGTAGTATGGAATGTTGGCAACGACTTTGTACCCAACTGGCAGCTGCTGCAAATTAAACCGCAAGATATCACTTTCCACTACCGTGAGCCTCTCCAGATCTTCGGATCGAACAGGACCGACCTCCCGGAGATGACCCGTAAGACTTCCTGCTAGATCATGGTCAAACTCAACCGCGGTAACTATGGCGCCGCGACTGAGGAGCTTGCGGGTAAGCGTGCCTAGCCCAGGTCCTACCTCCAATACCGAGTCACCCGCTTGCACGGCAGCAGCATCACAAATACGCTCCAGCGTCGCATCATCATACAGCCAATGTTGTCCGAGAAATTTCTTGGGTGTTGTTTCTTTCATGTCATCATTGTACCAGCACCAAATCGAGTGGCCCCATCACCGGTTACCACCAATGATTACTGACCCAAAAATTGTAGGCGCTCTCCCAGCTGCCGTAGCGACTTGTTGCGTAGCCTGTAAACAGTCTAGTCTGACAAACAGGATCATTCTGCCAAACGGGGCATGCTGCACTGAGACGGCCCAGGCTTGTCTGACCTAACCCATAGTAGCCATTTGGGCTTACGGCAGCGGCATTCCAGCGCGATTCTCGAGAAAAAATGTAATCGACATAGGCGTAATCGCCTGGGCTAATCCCGGCCGCAGCCAAAACTGCCTGTTTGTCGCCGGGGATATTTACCGTATTGCCTCGTGCTACAATTCGTTCGACAGGCTGAACAGTTACGACGGATTGCAACAAGCGTCGACTGACCTCTTCTCCCTTCTGAATGTTGATTTCGTAAGTCTGGGTTTTTTTGCCAGGACTACCCTCCTGCCTGACCGCTTGACTGCCAAACGAGAGCGATGTGTCGATAATAGTCTTGACCGGAGCAGCGATATCTTCGGTCACCGTTATGACCTGTATCCCATTTCTCACAACAGCCACTTTCATATTTGCGGTAATGCGAGTATCGATCGCAGGTTTTATCGTATCATCCTTCTGCAGAGTTATTGATTTTTCTCTGAGGAGATCCTGTACAGTCTGGGCCCGAGTTCGC
Source organism: Candidatus Saccharimonadota bacterium (assembly GCA_018061705.1). Next base: position 1,963 of record JAGOTO010000041.1, read on the forward strand.
ACAGGTACTGGCTGACCGTACAAAACAAGCTCGACCTGTTTGGAGCGAGAAATGACGACCTGTTGCCCCAGCCCACCGTCGAGCAAACTTGAGCTTAATGTCAAGCTCACTTTATCTTCTCCGTACAGTTTCGTCCCGGTTGTTTCGATAATACTCCGAGGTGTCGCGGCAGCAGTGTACACCACAGACCTTTTGCCATCATCATTAATGCCGACGGGCACAGCTCGATACACGTTCACAAGTAGGTTGTCGGTCGCAATAGGCTCGCTTAATCCCGGCTCCACTCTATCCCCCCGCTTGAGGTCTAGCCGAAGCTTTGATAGCAGATCACCGACAGTCTCAGCATCAGTGGGAACGGTACGAGTAATACCATCTGACTTAAGTATCACGATAAAGTTTTGATTTGGTGTGACGGTAAGTTGTTCCGCCCCGTTACGCAATCCAAAGACCAGCAATGCGCCGCTCAGGATCACCAGCAACATAAACAGCAAAAGCGATAATCCGACCGGGTGACGACGAACTCGTCTTGCTTTATGAGCTCCTCGTTCGTAAGTCGAACGCATGTGTTTTGTGACCCGCTCCATACCCCTCTTTATGCTTCAGTTTGATCGTATGCTGCTCTTAGTATAACCCGGATATTCGGCGGTGTTAAGCTCGGTCATATCTATTCGTAGGGTAGTTTTTCGATAGGAGCAAAAGCAATGTTGAGTTTTTTCAGGCCTTTGCCCTTAAAATAGATGGCTGCTGTATCACCCATCATCTCGACGACTGTTCCAGTGCCAAAAAGCTGATGTCGGACCGCATCCCCCTCGATCAGCTCTGGGAGGTACCTGATTTCGTCCGAGGTGAAGCTATCTGTTCTCTCTATCTGTAATTCACTATCATTTTGACGATATGGGGTGAAATCGGTTCTTCCAAAATTCGGCATAACCGTCGACTCCTGAATATACCCTGCGTCGATCTCAGCGAGAAACCGGCTTGGAAGGTTGTGCTGGCGACCTCCGTACAGTGCCCGTTCGATGGCGTGGAATAGGTATAGTTCATCTCGTGCCCGTGTCATAGCGACGTAGACCAGTCTTCTCTCTTCTTCCATTTCCTTTTGATCATACAGCGCCCTCGCGTGAGGCATGATCCCCTCCTCCAATCCGACGACACACACGACCGGAAACTCTAGGCCCTTTGCCGCATGGACTGTCATAAGTGTCACGACGTTGGTACCGAAATTTGCCGAGTCGAGGTCAGATATCAACGCTATCTCCTCCAGAAAACCCCCTAAACCGGCCTCGGCATATCCTTGAGCCATCCCCATATATTCACGGACATTGTCCTGTCGGCTTTCGCCCTTAGGCGTACGGTCGTCGAGATAGTCCATATAGCCAACCTGCTTGACGAGTGCGTCAATCAGGATGTCGGGAGGCACACTATCGATGGAATCACGTAGGCCGGAGAGCACCGCACCGAGAGTTATCAATTCGCGCTTGGCCTTGCCCTTGATCGAGTCGCACTCCCCGGCATGATCCAGCGCGTCTCCAAGACCTTTGCCTCGTATTTTGGCCCATGCCAGAAAATTTTGGAGACTGGTTGGGCCGATACCTCGACTCGGAACATTGACAATACGGTTAAAACTCGCTCCGTCCTCCGGCTGATACAGCAACCTAAGATAAGCGGTAATGTCCTTGATCTCTGCCCGATCAACGAATCGAACTCCACCAACAATGCGATATGGAACACTGTACTGTATAAATGCCTCCTCGATCGTACGACTTTGAGCATTAGTCCGATATAGCACCGCAAAATCTTTGTACGTACGGAGCCCCGCATCTGTCGACTGTCGTATGAGACGAATGATCGCTTCTGCTTCTGCTCGTTCGGTCATAACCTGCTGAGACTGTACGGGCTTGCCGTCGCCGGCATCGGTCCATAGTTTTTTATCACTTCGTTGGGTATTTTTGCTGACAACCCCGTGTGCGGCGTTGAGTATGTGCGCGGTGCTCCGATAATTTTGCTCGAGCTTGATAACCGTACAATCCTTATAGTCTGCCTCAAATCTCAGTATATTTCGAAAATCCGCACCCCTCCAACTGTAAATCGACTGCCAATCATCGCCGACAACCGCGAGGTTACGATGATCATTGACGAGCAGCTTTACGAGCTTGTACTGTGCCGCGTTCGTATCCTGATATTCGTCGATCATAATATGGCTAAACTGAGAGCGCCATTTTTCCCGGATGTCTGGATAACCTTCGAGGAGCTGGACAGTTCTCCAGATCAAATCATCAAAATCAAGCGCCTTCGCCTCCTGGAGTGCCGTCTGGTAGACCGGATAAACTTGGGCAACGACTCGTGCGGTCGGGCTTCCCGCTGTGTCGGCGTAGGCACGAGGTCCGATCATCTCATTTTTTGCACTACTGATATAGCTCGATATCGTACGGGCAGGGAAAGCTTTTTCGTCAATGTGAAGTTCTTTGCAAGCCCGTTTTACTGTGCTCAGTCGATCTGCTTCGTCATAGATAACATAGGATGCAGGGATACCGATATGCTCTCCATCTCTTCGAAGTATCTGCACACATATACCGTGAAATGTACCCATCCACGGCATAAACGAACGGGGTACTTCGGATTCACCCTGGGAGGGTTCCCTCATCAGCGCCCAAACCCGTTCGCGCATTTCTCGCGCAGCCTTGTTGGTAAAAGTAACCGAAAGGATGCTATACGGAGTCGCCTCGCCTGTGGCGATCAAATATGCAATCCTGTGAGTTAGGGTTTTTGTTTTGCCGCTCCCTGCCCCAGCCTGAATCAGCAACGGACCATCGGTTGCTTGAACCGCCCGTCGCTGCTCAGAATTAAGCCCATCAAGTAATGCTTCGTGCACCCCTCTATTCTAACAGACGAGCGCTTGCTCTATGACGAACGATTGAGAAGATTTGTGTGAGGAATTGTCGGGATATCGAGAATGCCTAGATCGAGTAGGACATCGAGTACCATAACCGTGACAAAGAGTATACATAGCGTGGTGACGATACGCTTGCGGCGACGTCGCTTGCCCTGTCCAATCGAAACCGCGAAGGTGCCCTTAGCGATTATCTGTTCGAGCTCAAGATCACGGTCGGATGCCGTCGTAGGGTCGGATGATTTTGATCCGCTGTCTGATGA
>JAGOTO010000042.1 GCA_018061705.1 Candidatus Saccharimonadota bacterium
GGGACAAATTTTGAAATACTAACTTCCGGCGAGGAGGCAACACGTACTTGCTCGTTAGCAATGGCTTCTCCATACATCTGGTTGACCGCCTCTTCCAAAACCCTACTTTGGAGCAACTGCTGGTCGATTGCTTTCTCGGCCATCCCAGCGGGTGCGTGACCCTTGCGGAAACCTGGCAGCTTGAGATCTTTGGCAAGTTCGGCAAGAACCGTATTTTTTATCAATGCAAGCTTTTCGGCGTCAGTATTGATGGTCAGTTGAATGTGTGTAGGATCGAGTTGTTTGATGGTTGTCTGCATAAGGATACAATGTAGCAGATTTCGGGTCGAAGTACCACACTCATGCAGCTTAAACTGACTGGAGGGTCGCCCTACTCGGAAATGTCGGCATCTTCGAGCAAGGATGCCTCACGCTTTCGTCGACGATCTAACAACATAGCCACGATTCGCTCTTCACTATGTGTCTCTTCCTGACCAGTCGTGAGGTTTTTGAGTCGATATGTTTGTTCGGCACGCTCGGTATCTCCGATAAAGATCGCGTGCTCAATCCCTTTCTTCACTGCCGATTTGATTTGTTTCTCAAGTTTTCTCCCTGTTGTATCGACAGCAAGCTTGAGACCTTCCCTTCGAAGGCGATCGAGGATATCGAGCACCTCAGGGTACGTTCCTTCGCCAAGCAAAATAACGTATGCATCCGTCTCTGTCGGTAAGGTGGGTACCAAATCGTGCGCTATCAAGAAATTTTGTAACGTGACGTCTCCCATAGCAATGCCCACCGTCGGAACAGGCTCAACGCCAAACATTCCGACCAGTCCGTCGTATCTGCCCCCGCCAAACATAGATCGATTGTTGTCTGGGTGCTCATCAAAAACCTCAAAAACAATATCGGTATAGTAGTCAAAGCCTCTCATCAGCGTCATATCGAATCGCGCATTGGTGATTTGTGATTTTTCCAGCATCTCGCCAAGACGCTTCATCTGACGAACAGCAGGAAGAGACTCCATCCCTTCGGGTAAATCTGCAAGTGTTTTAGTCTTCAGAAGGCCCAATAACCTTGCGAGCGCCCCTTCCTCTCGCTGCATTGGTGTCAAAACCGTCTCAACCTGACCTATAAAGCTCGATTCATCCATTTTGTGCATACGATCGATCAATCGTACAAGCGTCTCTTCTTGTGTGCCGCTCAGACCGAGGTATTGGTCAAATAAATAGTTTGTTAGTGTGCGGCTATTGATACGAATGCTATACATTTCAGGTTTCGCGCCAAAGCGCCTCAAAACGCGGTCTGCCAACACAATCACTTCATGCTCTGCCTCAACCCCTTCGACCCCAAAGATATCAGCGTTATACTGCCAGAACTCTCTGAGCCGACCTCGCTGCATTCTTTCATATCTCCAGACGTTGGGAATGCTGTACCATCTTACGGGGTAACCAAGCTCCTGGCGCCTGGCGGCAACCATCCGACTCACCGTGGGGGTCATCTCGGTACGTATTGTAACGCTTCGGCCACCGCGATCTAGGAATGTATAAGTCTGTTCGTCGATAATCTCTTGATTACCTTTGGCGAGAAATAGTTCGGTCGGCTCAAGGATCGGCGCATCATACTCTTCGTAACCGTAGGTCTCGCTGACAGACCGCAGAGTTGAGAATATATACTGCTGCAACCGCTTTTCTTCTGGGTAAAAATCTCTGGCCCCTTTGTAGGGCTGTAGTGATAGTGACATGTTGTCTCCTAGTATACATAGTATTTAGTATTCGGTTAATACGTAAGATCGGGTTTGCTACCGAGTTTAGTGAATACCCCAGCTCGGTTTCCTCGGTACCACGGGGCCAATAGTAGCCCGAATCTCAAGTAAATCTACGGGTTTCTGCACTCTCTTGGTCGCAGCGATATCGAGCTCAGTCAAGTCGTTGGCCGCTCCAGTCCCGCCTGTTTGCACGACTTCTACGATCGCCTCAATGACCTGGTCATCTGGCACCTCACCTCTTGCAAACAAACCGGGCAAGGCCTCAGCACCACCCCTTATGACCCGAGTGATTACTCCGGCGGGTAGCACCGTCGATGTATACTTCGGGTAAGACGTTCCGACTTGTATAGGCTCTCCTCGTTCCAATTTGCTGGTGACAGTTGCTTTCGCACTTTTTAGACAGAACACGCCATAGCGAAGCCTTTGGCCTTTATCGTTTGTGATCGGGCCGATAACGTGTTGCCGCAGACGACTTATTTCTATCTCGTCGAGCTCACTGTAAGTATCACTTCCGACAACCCCAATTCCCCCGAGAGCAATTACAAGCCCGGGGATATCGGCATCTTTGCAATAGGTCACCGTCAACTCCCCAGTGGGATCACTCAGGCCGGGAGCGCTTACCGTATACCGCCTGTCCCCTGGCGACGGAACGGAAAAATTGTAGGTTACCCCTACCCACTCTGCTGCTTGTTCAGAATTAGTACCTTTTGGTATGAATATTCTTGTACTCGACATAATTCGCCCCGTTAGTTCATTAGATTACTACAAAGAGAAACGCCGGGAGTTGCCCGGCGTTTCTCTGGAGTAGTCAGACCAAATGAAACTTACGCGGCAACCTCCGGCGTAATATGCAAATGTTGATTGATACGTTCCGTAAACATAATGAGTACTATACCGTATCAGCCGCGAATGTCAAATCTATGATTTCGGTTTCGTTGCGTTATTGACCTGCTGAGCGGTAATCATCGCATTACGAATTTGGTCACTCATATCGGTCATGCCTCCGGGCCCGTGCGGAATCAGGATAGTACTGTTTTTTCCACTCAGACCGAGCTCCTTAATGGTGTCGAAGTACTGTGTCATCATGACGAGATTCATGACATCTTGGCTATTTACACCGTTGACGGCGCTGCTGAAATTTTCGACTGACTCTTTGAGTCCTTCGATGATGGCCTTGCGTTGGTTGGCAATACCCTGTCCTTGAAGTGCCTTACTCTCTGCCTCACCCTCGGCTGCCTTGACAACCCGAATCTTGTCCGCTTCAGCTTGCTGGATTGCCGCCTCACGAAGCCTTTGTGCCGCATTGATCTCGTTCATACTCACCTTGACTTTTTCGTCGGGGTTAATATCGGTGACGAGCGCCTTGACAATGCCATATCCAAAGTCATCCATCACGGAGTCGAGCTCTGCCTTCACGGCTGTCGCAATGTCGTCTTTCATCTCAAAGAGCTGATCGAGGTTGACTGCTGGAACCCGGGCACGAACCGTATCAAACACGTATGCTGTAATCTGTTCTTGCGGATTTTGTAGTTTATAAAAAGCGTCGACGACTTTTTCTGGCGGCACGAAGTACTGCACGCTGACGATTACAAAGACAAAGACGTTATCCTTGGTCTTAGTTTCAACCTGGACATCAAGCTGCTGAACCCGTAGGTTCACTCTGCCGGCGATCTGGTCAATAAGCGGAATCTTAAAATTCAATCCTGCGCGTGAGGCTTTTTTGAACCGTCCAAAGCGTTCCACTATCGCCACCGTCTGTTGGCGCACCGTAAACAATCCAAGCATTATCAGAACAAGTAATACCGCCAGTACAATCCAACTCATCGTTGACTCCTCAATTACGTAACTCATTCAATGATAGCAGAGTTTACTGTCACCAGGTACAAAAATAGTTGATAGCCAAGCCGTAATTTTTCACCAGTCCGGGTGATAGGAATGGCTTATTGGCGCATACTGTGATATAATAATGTTATTACTTAATGGAGCCTTTCCATGACAAACCAATTTTCATTTCCAACGATAGGTCGCACAGTGTCATTTGGATTTATTATTGTCAGCATTGCTGCTCTCAATCTTGTAGCATGGGGTGCACCCGCCCTTGCTGCGAGCGACGACCGTGCAGCACAAGACTCCGCACGGGCGCTTTCAGAGTTCAGGGCACGACAAGAGCCGCGTCTTAATGTCGACGCAGTCCCGTACGCAGATGGTCAGAAAGCAGCTACACCTGCCAACACCACGGATGGTATCTATCACTGTGGCATCGGGAGCACAAGCTCGGCGGCGTGGCTTACCTTTGATGACTCAGGTACGACCAGTCAGATACGTGCAATCCTAACTCAATTGCGTAAGTACAATGTCAGAGCGCTCTTCTTTCCAACGGGCCAGTTTGCCTATGACAGGCCAGATCTCATTACACTCATAAAAAATGATGGACACTATGTAGGCAACCACAGCTACTCGCATGCTGATCTCATGACTCTTTCTTCTTCAAGCATCAGAAGTGAAATCTCCAGAGCAGATACCGTGATTAAACCTTCGCCTTCCAATCGGAAGTTTTTCAGAGCACCTTATGGCTCTGGGTCGTTTAGCACAATGCTCAATTCAATACTAACAGAATATTCGTATCAAAACTGCTTCTGGACGGTCGATACTCGTGACTGGTCAGGTTCTAGTGCTGCGACCATCGTTAACCGCGTCAAGTACGGTGATTCCTACACTCCTGCCCTAGGCAAACGAGGAATTGTGCTTTTACATATGCACGGTGCCCACACAGCCGAGTCTATCCCGGGCATAATGGAAGTCGTTAAAAAGTACGGTTATCCCAAACTAAACCCATAGCCCGCTGGCCCAGCATAATCGGACTTACATTTCTTCCGGGTTGACTTGCCCTATGCTGCCTAGCAGCCCGGTCCGATTTCGTGCATATTCTCACCTTATCGACCAGCAAGATTTACTCCCTTGCGCGATTGCTATTGACATAGGTACTGTACCTATGATACTATTTGCACGGATCAATCATCAATCATAAGGAGTTATTTATGAAAACTACGCTTCCCCCCATCAACCAGATCCTTTTGCCTTATGCCGCGGTCTTAGCCCTCCTTTGTATCTTTGCTCAGATCGTGACTGCAGCGAGGGGGGACGGCATTGATCTTGCCGCCGGTCTAGCCCTGGTACCAGCTTGTATGTACTACTTATATTTCAATTACAGAAACAAATCCCAGCTGGCCAAGATCCGATTTGGTGTCCTCGTAACGCATTTCATCACGTTTTTAGTTGTCAATCTGAGCTATCACATTCATGTAGCTGTCCTGGCGCTCC
>JAGOTO010000043.1 GCA_018061705.1 Candidatus Saccharimonadota bacterium
ATAAAAATAAATATATAGCGCTTGTCGCCTTCGGTGTGACTGACCGCTCTCGTTACCGGTAAGGTAACTCGAGCGATAATTTGGTGTTTTTGTTTTGGCTGAGCCAGTCTCAATACTACTACATCCATCCGCCTTTGTCAATAGGCTTTTGCTTATCGCTATCCGGCCCCCCATACATCCTGGACACTTTTTGTGAGCATTGTGGTCGGAAGAGTGAAAAACCACAGCCGAGGGGTCGTTTGCCCTCGATTGCTGCGCCTTATTTCGTGACAAAAAACACGGACTTTTGCTATTGACATTCCTGGTGGCACCCCTTATGCTTATCAAAGCACTGAATAAAAAAAGTGCTCAAAAACAAAAACCAGCAACGAAAGAAACAACGGCCTCTCGCAAGCCGTTGTTTCGTTTTATAGGCCAAGATCATCCCTTCAAGCTCAACCGGAACGATAGAGCCATCTCGTCTGAGATAATGTCGATCGATATATGAACAGTTGTTTTCTTGGGTTGAGAATATTACAATCTTCTGTATTATGTCAGCGAAACGTAGCATAAGCAGTTTAGTTGAAGGCGGTCATGGCGGTCTGGTTGTGGAGGTTGAGTGCCAACTTTCCCGGTCTTTGCCGGGCATCATTATTGTCGGCTACGCCAACAAGGCGGTCGATGAAGCCAAGGAGCGCATCCGGAACGCTTTCATCGCAAGCAATGTCACACTCCCCGCTCAACGTATCACCGTCAATCTTGCGCCAGCCGATATACCTAAAGATGGTACGTCTTTTGATCTCGCGATAGCAGCAGCTATCATTCGAGCCATTGGCCAAGGAGACAAAATACCCTCCCATTGCGCCATTATGGGTGAGCTCGGCCTCGAAGGAACGGTTCGACCCATAAGAGGGGTTATCGGAAAATTGCTCGCCGGGAAAAGCCATGGATACACTACATTTATCATTCCCGAGGCAAACATTAAACAAGCTCGTCTCGTCCCGGGGATACGTTTGGTGCCTATCGGGGAGTTACGAGAACTGGCCGCGTTACTCCGAGGAGATCTATCGCCTGATGTAATAGTAACCGACGAAATCCCTGAAAATCTAATGTCTAAGGAACAGGGAGAGACGGCGGTGATGCTCGAGGATATTATTGGCCAGGAGCTTGGCAAACGAGCAATCGAGATAGCGGCAGCGGGCGGACACAATGTTTTGCTCGGAGGCCCTCCTGGCACCGGGAAAAGCATGCTCGCACAAGTACTACCAACCCTTCTAGCCCCTATGACCCGAGATGAGATGCTCGAAGTGACCCATCTGCACAGTCTTGCAAGCAATAATTTTGAGGAGATAATTCAATCTCGACCGTTTCGTTCACCGCACCACAGTGCCAGCAATGTTGCCATTGTCGGCGGAGGGAACAACATACGCCCCGGAGAAATGAGTCTTGCGCACCGTGGAGTCCTTCTCTTTGATGAACTTCCGGAGTTCTCCCGTCAAACAGTCGAAGCGTTACGACAACCCCTCGAAAATCGATCTGTGACTATTGCGCGAGCACGCGAAACAGCCGAATACCCTGCGCATTTCATTTTCGTAGGGACCGCAAACCCTTGTCCGTGTGGCCACTTTGGTACCGCAAAGCCCTGTCGATGCATGCCGCACGCCGTTATTGCTTATCGCCGTAAGCTCTCCGGGCCAATCCTCGATAGAATTGATATATACGTTGACGTACACGAGATAGACAATAGTCGACTACTGACCGAGAAAGCCAGCACAACTGGAACCTCGAAGCTGGTCCGAGAAAAAGTTATTCACGCTCAAGTTCGTCAAAGCCGACGATTTGGAAATTCCAGCAAGCGAAACGCAGACATGACGAATCGAGAAGTCAAAAGCCTTGTTTGTCTGGAACCCGAAGCTAAAACCATGCTGGATCTTGCGGCAGAAAAGTTTAGTCTAAGCGCCCGGGCTTATATGCGCACCGTCAAGCTTGCTCGCACCATAGCCGATCTCGATGATTGCGACACCGTCCGGACAAAGCATGTAGCCGAAGCGCTCCAGTATCGGCCTCATCAGTTTCACGACGCCTGAATGAGTGCATTAAACTGTCGGCGAGAGTCCAGTTGACCCCTGATGACCTATCTGTTACAATGCAGAGACCGAAATCATGGTAAAGGCTAATCAAGGAGTTTCAGCATCGCAACCACAACACGCCTGAATGGACAAATTCGGGCACCAGAAGTCAGAGTCATCGACGAGGACGGAAAACAACTCGGCGTCATGAGTTCCAGAGAAGCATTCCAGCTCGCCCAAGAGCAAGAGCTTGATCTCGTCGAGATATCGCCCGGAGCAAAGCCACCTGTCTGCAAGATAGTCGATTGGGGCAAGTTTAACTATCAAAAGACCAAGCAGGCACAGAAAAACCGCAAAGCCAGCAAGACTCTGGATATGAAGCAGATGCGATTCGGTCTTAAGATTGGTGATCACGATCTGGCGGTCAAAATGAAGAAAGTCATCGGCTTTCTTGAAGCCGGTCATAAAGTCAAAATCACCCTTTTCTTTAGAGGAAGAGAGCTCGCCCATAAAGACATCGGTTTTAAGCTGGCTGAGCGAGTCATCAATGATTTTGGTGACACGATCAATGTCGATCAATCGCCTCAACTTACCGGCAAACAACTTTCTTTCGTTATCAGAGGTATCGCCGCAAAGACCCCTAAGCCGGAACTTGCAGCGGAACCAAGTGATACAGTTATATCAAAGTAAACGAGTAAGACATAGGAGATACCATGCCAAAACTCAAGTCTCATAGCGGCACCAAAGACCGCGTACGAGTAACCAAGAACGGTCGCGTTCGCGTCCGTCACTCACACGCTAGCCACTTCCTACAGAAGAAAAGCGGCGCACGCAAGCGCAAGCTGGCTGGTTTGGAGACACTGAACGCCACCAATACCAACATAATCCGCAAGAAGTTGGGGGTGTAGCGTCATGAGAGTCAAACGAGGCGTCACCACCCGTGCCAAGCACAACAAAATTCGCAAAGCCGCAAAGGGATTTAGTCACCCCAACCGTGTCAGTATCAAGCGAGCCAAGCAAGCCACCACCCGTAGCTTGCAATTCGCCTATCGTGACCGGCGTAACCGTAAACGCACCTTCCGTGCCCTATGGAATACGCGGATCAATGCCGCAGCACGCCTAAACGGCACTACCTATAGTCGCTTGATTGCGGGGCTTAAAGCAGCAAATATAGAGCTCGACCGTAAGGTCTTGGCCGAATTGGCTGTCAATGAGCCAAAAGCTTTCACAGCGGTTGTCAAAGCCGCCAAACTCGAGAACTAGCCCTCTCGATACCAAAAACACCCCTGTTTTCAGGGGTGTTTTTATATTTGTCAGACTGCCGATAAGCCGGGTTCTGTCCTTCGCCGAGGCGAGTCGCTAATCATCTATCTAGGCGCGTGATTGCTCACGAGCTCGAGCGGGATTAATCATAGGCGTCGCGGGAACGCTTGTAGCCTACTCCTTGCAGCAGACAGGGTTTACCTCCTCTCTGCGTTACCGCAGGGAGCTGTGAGCTCTTACCTCACTCTTTTCACCGTGACCGAGCCAAAGCTCGGACGTATTGTTTCTGTGGCACTTTCCCTAGGGTCACCCCCGGCCGCCGTTAGCGGCTGTCTCTCCCTGTGCTGCCCGGACTTTCCTCTGGCACATAAATGTACAAGCGATTAGCTAGCAATCTAACACCATCATTCTATCACAGCACCGAGAGTAAGCGCTTTAGGACAACACGTGATCACCGCTCGGACTGAATCTCGGCATCAGTAATCATAATGGTCTGACCAGGCTGAGCTGAGCCGTCGAGGATCCGTCTTGCTATGAGATTTTCGACGCTACGTTGTATAACTCGGCGCATGGGACGAGCGCCAAGGCGAGGATCGTAGCCGATTGCTGCCAGCTTCTCTACCGCCTCGGTAGTCAATTCTACCTGGATCTTTTGGGTCTGCAGCACTCCGTTCACCTCTACTATCATCCGCTCAACCACCTGGCCCAGCTCTGCCTGAGTGAGCGGACGAAACACAACGATTTCATCAAACCTGTTCAAAAATTCTGGTCGGAATTGCTGACTATCGATCAATTCATTGACGATACTATCTTCAAACTCCTCAAGCTGTCTCCCCTCGTCGATCAACTGCCGAATACGCTCTGCACCAGCATTACTGGTCGCAATAACGATAGCATCACGGAAGCTAACCTCACGATTATTGATGTCCCTGAGTATCCCCTCGTCAAGCATCTGCAAGAGCGTTGTGAGAACCTGGGGATGCGCCTTCTCAACTTCATCGAGTAGGACGACAGAGAAAGGCCGCTTGATCAGACTCGCAGTCAGTCCACGCGGATCGTCGGCGGCATCTGCAATCAAACGCGACACATCCTCTGCCCTGACATACTCATTAAGGTCGATCCGAACGATACGATCTTCTCCACCGAAATAGACAGCAGCCAGTGCTTTGGCTAGCTCTGTCTTTCCTACTCCTGTCGGTCCAAGAAACATGAAGGTTCCTATGGGCCGTTTCTCGTTCCGTACCCCTGCCCTGGCACGCCGGAGAGCGTCACTCACAACTGTAACAGCTCGAGTCTGGTTCACCATGCGTCGATGGATAAGATCCTCCATGTTAAGCAGTTTGTCACGCTCCTTGGCGTCATTCGTTGGCGGCGATACCTTAACACCGCTCGACTGCTCGATGACTGCTGCCACCGATTGCCCTGTGACAAAACCACCGACAGCCTGACGGGCAGCCTGTTCGAGTAGTATTACCGCCCTTCCTGGCTGAGCAATGTCGTGCTGATAGCGCTCGCTCAGGCGATACGCTTCTTTAAGAGCCTGGTACATGTAGGTTACTCTGTGGTCACCCTCAAGCCGTACTATTTGTTCCTGCATAACGGCAATTGTGTCGGTCTCATCTGCTGACGAAACGTTTATACGGTTCAATGAGCCGACAAGCGCCGGGTTACGCTGTGCAATACGCAGATACGCTTGCTCATCCATAGCCATAAATATGCGCAGACGACCACTCTCA
>JAGOTO010000044.1 GCA_018061705.1 Candidatus Saccharimonadota bacterium
AAGTTTTTTATCGAGCGCCGTTTCGCGCTGAACAAGCCTGCTTTCGAGATCTTTGAGCTCGTTGCGACGACTTTGCTCATCCTTGCGAGCATCGTCGACCAGGCTTTTTGCCTCTGTTCGCGCATCGTCGAGCAGCTTGTCGGCTTCTTTCTTTGCCTTTGACAGCTCTTTTTCAGCCCGATTTTCACTCTCGGCCGATTTCTTTTTAGTTACATACGTACTTGCGCCATAGCCGGCGCTGAGCCCAACAATAGCAAGCAAAATGGACAATGGATCCATATCTGTTCCTTTCGATTTTGCCAGGATTTCGAGACACGGCAATCGCTATCACTTCTCTAGCCGTCAAAACCTACCAAATTTATATAAAAATTACTTTAAAACAGCTCTGCACCTTGATACACTTCAGAGCCTACTCAAATCATACGCCATGTGAAGTCAAAAACACAAATTCACCTCAAATTTTATGACCGAACCGCCCGAACCAACACTCGCTGGTCGAGGCTGGTCGTACCTGGGATTTGCCTGCCCGTGCATGTGATGAGGTTCAGCCCTTCATCGGCTTTTTCGTCGGGAGTAATCATTGTAGACATATCGACTGAATCAACATGGAGCACCTCGACACTCGTGACACTGTAGGTAAACATTTGGCCATCGCCACGCTCCACTTTTATCGTATCACCTCGGCTGAGCTTTGCAGCGTAGTGAAAAATCCCGTTCGTCTTTCCAATACCCGAATGACCATCGAAGAGCATAGCACCGGGCAACCCTGGACCGCTTGAGTCTTCATACCACCCTGCGTCATGGATGTTCTTGGGGGCATCAAGCTGGTTTTTTTCGTTTAAACCCATAGAGAGTACGCGAGCATGGATATTGAGCCTCGGTATAGAGATATACCGAGGTGCTTCAGGAGCCACGGTATGTCGGGCAACGGTCGTTTCGGATGGCTTATCCGCTGATGGGACGACACGATTCGTCCCAGACTCTGCGGACGCACCAGCAGCAGCGTTTTGCAGCGTTTCAACTTGAGCGGCAACATGGCTGTTCACTTGAAGCCCGTTGGCCGCGACTGCTAGGCCGAGTACAAAGATCAGCCCGGCCATACTGTACAGTATCGCGGGCTGCCGTGAACGATTCGGTCGTTTTTTGTCAGATTTTTTTGACTCTTGCTTGCGTGCTATCGAGGTTCGATCCTCGGCGGCGTAACGAAAGTTATCTGATCGATCTACGATCTTGTTGTTCAAACCGTTGTTTAGATCCTTCGAGGTCCGGGTAACCAACTGCTGCGATCCCGGAGACCTACTAATCGTTCTTGGTACAGTGGTCATGTGCGGCCTGCTTTGAAATCCCGCAAGCTTTTTTCCACTATTGCCAGCGTCCTGTGCAGCATGACTCTTTTCATTTGAACTCATTACGTTCAGCGAGGGGAGTCCAGTGCTTTTCAGTGTGTCTATAGAGCCCTGGCCGTACAGAGATGGAGTGGTGGTTCGTCCCGAAAAATCAAGTGCGTAATCCAGCCGCCGCCGGCGGAATGAATGTACAGCCTGCTGACCTGCCAGCGGCGATCCTTTCAGACGAACACCCTGAAATGCGGGACTATCGAGGGTTAGGCGTTGTATTGACATGTTGTGTTTTGATTTGTTTGTATTTTTGAGGAGAACCAACTGCGTTTGCGTAACTGGTAAACCCTAAGGTCAGCAATAACGCCAGAAATATTTCAGCGACGATAAGAGGGATTAAAACTGACCTATCTGATATGATTTGGTTTTTCATTGGGTGTTTCTTTTCGTATTACCATGACCATAATACGACAGTTTATTGGTCATTGCAAGTTTTGATTTACAGAGGTATCGTCGATTTCAAACGTTGTTTGTTTTACTTCTTTTGAATCTTGATCCGTGCTGACTCAGGGTGCATTCGTCTCCCGAGCAAGACTAGTCCAGCAGCCAGCAGTGAAAGAAGCCCGCCAAACAGTAGTGGATTGCTTGTGATGACACCAAAGCCTGTATCTGGGGTGCCTGGCACGGGATTAGCCTGTACGGTGATGGTTGTCGGATCGCCCGCAAGCACCGTCGTCGGATCGTCAGACCGCAGCTCGCTCGGGAAAGAAACCACGCTAAAATTATTAATGACAGCTTGGTTAGTCATCGTTTTTGATGGGGCGTCATTGGGAATTTGAACGGTCAAATTGAAAGTTATTGAGCTTGATGCGGGCACAGACATACCAGTCACGGTCACACTACCCTGACCTCCGTATGCGCTGGCTGTCCCGCCATGAAGATTCGAAAGCGTTCCAGCAACAAATGTTCGGTTATCAGTCAGTACATCACTAAAGGTGAATGTCAGGGGGCCGCTCACGAGAGCGTTGTATACGGTGTACGTGTAGGTAACCTGCTCGCCAGCTTTGAGCGTTCGAGGGGTAGCCGACTTTTCAAACAATGGGGCGTATGGACACGCGGCACCATCGTACTGCGCAACGGTTGGCACATCATTGACGAGTGTCGATGCGCCCGTACCACTTCCGTTGGTGCCAATGATTGATCGAAATAGCTTCCCTGGATTGAGCTGAGTCGTGAGCAGTTCGCCCTTTGCATCGATCATAGCGGCGCCGTGCAAGACACTACCCGGCTCGTAGACACTAGTGTTGTCGGCTGAAAGATGTGTGACAGTCCCTGCTGTATGTGTCGCATTGACGGATATCATCACAACCCTATGAGCGACCGAGTCTACCCCGTAGAAGTTACCATCCTTCGGGTTGTAGGCCATATCACCAACTGCCATGTTGCCGGGCAAATCATTGGTCAGCGTAAACGTCCCGACTAAGGTTGGAGTCGGTGTCGACACGTCAGTCACCACCCATTCGAGTGGCCCACCACCGACAGCAGACAACATATTATGGTACCCATCACCGTCGAAGTCTCCAGCGAGATAGTCAGGTGCTCCTGCGGGCATACCAGCAACCGGAGCTCCAATGGAGGCGGCTGTGCCATCGGCAGCGATTCTAACATATTCTTCATCGGTACTGTTGTATCCGTAGATATACCCGTCATTAAAGTTAAAGCCCATTGCGTTGTAGCCCTGAGTGTACGGTCCACCTATGGATGTCATATCGACTGGTGCGTTCTGAACATTGAGACGTGCGAGTTGGGTATTCGTCTGATTGTATGCGATGTAGATCGTACCATCACACTGAAAGGTTGGAGCACCCTGAGCACCGACTTTTGGAGCTTGTAGCAATAGCGCCGTGGCCACCGCAAGAACCGACATCCCTACACTTAATCTAAGACTCTTGCCCGACCAGATTTTTCCCATCGACATAGTTGTACCCTCTTAATCATTCAATCATAAGTGCTTTTGAGCAGAAACGCAATGAGTTTCGTGACGAGCTATCACTATTTTTTCTGTGGAGTGATGTGGACCTCGGCCCCGTACTCCGGTACAACTACGACGTCGTCTTCGCCGCGAACAAGGCGGTCTATCCCTGTTTCAATCCAGCGAGGATTGACTGCACCAACGATCGGGACAGTGAGTGCCTGCGACAGTGCATTACCTACGGCAGCTCCTATCCGTAAGCCAGTAAAACTACCCGGCCCAGCAAATACAATTACGCCTTCGATATCCTTCCAATCACATTGCTCAGCTTCAAGTAACTGCTTTAGCTTCTGATGAATAGTTGCGCTCAACTGCCGGTGCGCCGTCCATACCTCGTAACTTCGTCTTTCCAAATCTTGGTATAGCCCGATCTCTGCATCGGGCTTGTCTGTCCGGATGGTCAAGATTATCATCTTGCCCAGCCCTCAAATAGGTATGCTAGATCCGGTGGATATATACACGATATGTCGCGAGAGACCGGTCCTGAGTGCGTCATCGTAATGTTTAGTACATCATTCGGTAACATCTCCTTCACCACATCAGACCACTCGACGATTGACACAACCGACTGATCCTCTACGGACTCCCGAAACTCTTGCGCCATGATTCCAGCATCTGCAAGGCGATAGAAGTCGTAATGCATTATTTCGAACGAAGGTGCCCGGTACGCTCTGCTCACGGTGAAGGTTGGGCTGGTCACCCTTTCTGAGCTCCCCGCTCCGCGCACGATTCCGCGTGTCAGCGTTGTTTTACCTCCACCCAAATCACTATGGAGTACGATGGTCTCTCCACCCTTCAGCCTCGCGCCGAGATTCTCGCCGATGAGTTCAGTGTCGTCGGAGCTTGTAGACAGCATTTGCCAAATCTTTTCGGTAGACATATGCTCCATATCCTAACGCGCATGTCATAACAATCGCAAGTACTCCTGGATGAATCGGCACAGGACCAGGTATACTCGCCACTTGTCTCGTTGGTTCTGGACCAGCAGATTTCGTCGAGGCCACAGTCTTGTCTTTGGACGATTTGGACTTTTTTGTTGTCGCGGCCTTGACCTTAGCTGTCGACGTCTTGGTTGTACCAGACTTAACGGTCAGACTTTTCACTCCGGTCGCTGGCTTGACGATAGGCTGCGCAATAACATTGGTAAGCGACGGGGTAGCTTTCGTCGTCCAGTACCAGGCACCGTTTGCCAAAGCCCAGGCCTGACCATCGGGAGCAGAATCATATGGATCAGATTGCGTAACGATAGTTTTGCTGCTATCAAGCAGCGATGCCTGACCGCTCGTATTACTCATGCTCAGGCCCGTTTCTGAAGAGTAAAACACCCGAAAGCTCTTGCCCGGAATCGTAACTCCGCCAGGTATAACATATGAGTGCTTTGTCGCAAGACCTGTTTGGAGCACGAAGCCTGACAAATCAAAGGTAGCATCATTGGAGTTATACAGCTCTATGTATTCATCGCTCGCATCCGTGCCTGTTCCGAGTGGGTTTGGCACTGTCTCGGTTATAAGCGGGGGAGCTAGACCCTTGTTTTCATCTAGGACGACGCTCTGGCCAGGGGCGGACTCCACTTCATTGATACTTTCAATGATTGCAGGAGGCTCAATAGCCGACTGCAACCATGACACAGTTT
>JAGOTO010000045.1 GCA_018061705.1 Candidatus Saccharimonadota bacterium
ACATTTTGAAAAAAGAGCTTGCAAACGAGTATTGAAATAAAAACCATTTTAAGAGGACTGTCCTCTTAAAATCGAAATGAGTTTGCATTTGGCTAAGTGGGGGCGTATACCTTTGCGTACAACATTATTTTTTATTTCAGGTTGTCGCCGAGGCAACCGTAGACGAAAGGCACAGATATGGCAAAAGCAGCAAATGACAAGGTAGACAACACAAAGGAGGCAAAGCAGGAGGGCGAGGGTAAGGCCAAGGCACTCGGACTTGCGCTTGAGACTATCGAGAAGCAGTTCGGAAAGGGATCTATCATGAAGCTCGGCGAGAACCAAGGCGTTGAGGTGGAATGTACTCCAACTGGCAGTGTTAGCTTGGATTTGGCTCTTGGCGGCGGTATCCCCAAGGGGCGCATCGTGGAAATCTACGGGCCAGAGTCGAGCGGTAAGACGACGCTCACCTTGCACGCGATCGCCGAAGTGCAGAAACGGGGCGGTACCGCAGCATTTATAGACGCCGAGCACGCACTCGATCCAGCGTATGCCAAGCGGATTGGTGTTGACGTCGAAAACCTCCTTCTCAGCCAGCCGGATAACGGCGAGCAAGCGTTAGAGATCACTGAAACCCTTGTACGTTCAAATGCAGTCGATCTGATCGTTGTCGACTCGGTGGCAGCACTGGTTCCGCGTGCTGAGATTGAAGGCGATATGGGAGATAGCCATATGGGGTTGCAGGCTCGGCTCATGAGCCAGGCACTCCGTAAGCTAACTGGTGTCATCAGCCGCAGTAAGACTACCGTGATTTTCATTAACCAAATTCGTATGAAGATCGGGGTCATGTTTGGCAATCCAGAAACGACCACCGGCGGCAACGCGCTCAAATTTTACGCCAGCGTGCGTATGGACATTCGTCGCATATCCCAGATCAAAGCCGGCGACAGCGTAGTGGGCAACCGTGCTCGAGTAAAAGTAGTCAAGAACAAGATTGCTCCACCGTTCCGCGAAGCCGAATTCGACATTATGTACAATCAAGGTATCAGCACGGCTGGTGACATTCTTGATCTCGCCACTTCGTACGATATCGTCGAGAAGGCAGGTGCTTGGTTCGCGTATGGCGGTGAAAAAATCGGCCAAGGCCGCGAAGCCGCTAAAACCTACCTACAAGACAACCCCAAAGTGCAGGCAGACATTGCAGCCAAAGTCCGCGCAGCTGCCACCAAGGAGTAAGCATGCCTAAAAGAGCAGCTATTCTGCACGGAACCAGTGGCGACCCAAGCAAAGATGGGTGGCAAAAGGCCCTCAAAAATGAGCTTGAAGCATCAGATTACGAGGTATTCTTCCCTCAGTTACCGAACAGCAGAAGGTCGGATATTGCAGCGTACGATAGGTTTCTTCGGGCTTCAGGCTGGGATTTCAGTGACAACATAGTGTTTGGACATTCCTCTGGCTCGACTGCACTGTTGCACCTGTTGGGACAAGATTGGTTTCCGAAAATACGCTGTGCAGTGCTGGTCGGCACGTTCTTGAACGAGAAGAAACTCACTGGGGTTGATTGGTACGAGCCGGGGCAATTCGATGCACTATTTGTAGAAACGTTTGAGCCTCGGAATCTCAAGAAAAAA
Organism: Candidatus Saccharimonadota bacterium; assembly: GCA_018061705.1. The sequence goes on from JAGOTO010000045.1 coordinate 1,611, forward strand.
GCAGACAGTTTCTATTTCGTGCACGGTGACGATGATCCGTATTGTGACTACGATGAAGCCCGCGAGTTTTGTGAAAAACTTGGCGGCACATTCATCACCGTTCCGGGTGGAGGGCACCTCAGCTCATCCACCCGAGGAACTGGCTTGTCAGAAATGACGCGCGTTTTGAAGGCAGAGAAGGTCCTGTAGAGTGGGCGACCTGGAGGTGGACATCGTAGACGAGAACGACGTGGTGATTGGTCGCTCCTCAATACATAAAGTCCAATCCGAAGGTCGTCGCCACAGGATAGTACGGATAAGCCTCGAGGACCCAGCAGGGAATGTGTTGATACAGCGCCGCCAAGACCATAAAGAGCTGTATCCAGGGCGATGGGATAGCGCTGCGGCCGGACATGTAGATACGGGTGAGACATACCAAATTGCCGCAGAGCGTGAGCTCAAAGAAGAACTTGGCGTTGTAACGCAACTGCATAAAGTGAAGTATTATCCATCCGAAGGAAAGTTTGGTTGGCGAATTTTGAAACGCTTTAACACCCTATATAAGGGACTCATATCAAGGGATACCACGTTTGAATTGCAAACTGATGAAGTTGCTGAAGTAAGGTGGGTAAGTGTCGCAGAGTTACGCGACCTTGTCGTAAATCATCCGGACAGCCTTGCGGACGGGCTTATAGAGGTGTACGAGAGTATGTATACATCATGAAAATCACTGCCATTAAAGCTCAGGTGAAGCGCGAGGGAAGATATTCTATATTCGTGGACGAGAAATACGCGTTTAGTTTGAGTGCCGAAGCACTGCTGGACGCGCGCCTGGTTACGGGCCAGGAATTATCCCAGGTGAAGCTAACAGAGTACAAAAGGTTATCCCAGGAGGACAAGGCGTACAGCTTGGCGCTGGCGTATGTGGCGCGGCGCATGCGGAGCGAGGGCGAGCTACGCGATTATTTTCGGCGCAAGCAGTACGCACCAGAGCTTGGCGAGCAGATTATAGAAAAGCTGCGACGGCTCGGCTTTGTTGATGACACCGAATTTGCCCGTCGTTGGGTGGAGAATCGGCGGTTACTGAAAGCGACGAGCACGAAAAAACTGCGGCTGGAGCTACGCCAGAAGCGTATTGCCGACGACATCATCCGTGACACGCTCGCTGAGGATGAAACCGATGAGCGCCAAGTGCTGCGTGATCTCATAGAAAAAAAACGCAAGCAGACGCGTTACCAGGACGACCAAAAACTCACCGCCTACCTCGCCCGTCAGGGTTTCAACTACAATGACATCAAAGCTGTGATGGAGATGAATTAAGAAGCTGTCTGGCCGTCTAAAGTTATCCCAGATAGTGCACCAACGCTTATCATAGCCAACCACTGCGGAATAGAAATATCGCTCAAGTTGTGGCCGCGGGCTTCATATTTATCGCCACTTTGCAGACGGTGATCAACAAGTGTTTTCTGACTCGCCAAGTCATCTGGGGTGAAACCATCGTCCCGTTGACCAAGGGAGCTTTGACCGTTGCTAAAAATTCGGTCGTAGTTTCCTATGATGCACCCAGAAAATGGTTCAGTACCACGACCGCTTGCAACGCCTAAAGCTACAAGATATTCTTCTAACTCTATTGTTAGAGCATTAGCCTCAGCTGGTTTTATGCCTTTGAGAGTTTTATCAAACGCTTCAGTTACTATTACTCGTGGTTGATTGATGTTCTCGCCATTTGCATATGACCAGCGAGCAGGAGATGGTGAGTGACTTGTGTCGTACTGACCTTCGGGAACTCCGAATTGGTACTGTAGGTTTGTTAATTGAGGAAGTATTTTGAATACCTGACTCCACCCTTGCGCAATCGGCGCAACTTGTTGTCTTCGCCATTGCGCTCGTTCCATAAATGACGTAGGTGCATGCGATTCATCTAGTGCGGGTAATGGTGTAAAGCCAAATCTAACCACTACTAGCCTATCTGTATTTTCGACAACCAGCTTGGCGCCCTCGTGCTCGACAGTCGGCACTGTTTCTAATAACGCCGTCATGGAATTTTGCGATGGTTCAGGAATAGATTCTAAAGGCACTTGCAAGGCTGAAGATGCCATAGTATCGCTCTCGATAAAAGTGATAGAAAATTCATCAGCCTGTCCAATCCGTTTCGGATCAAATCTAAAATGAGACCGAGGTATAAGCATACCGAGATTTGCATCAAATGTTTTAGGAAGCAGGTAGTCCATTGCAGAATTATACAATATACAGTAAGTTTTGTCTATGCCATGGCGCCGGAGGGGACGGTGGCACGGTCCAGAAGATCATTTACGATAATCTTTGTGTCGGTTATCTCATTTATTTGTGACCTATCGATCCCCAAGCTGCCCCGAGTGAGACCCTTGAGCACGCCCTGGGATACATATATTTTTTGTACGTACATAGTCTCGATTTCAATCGAGTAATCTGCAACCCTACCGAGTCTTTGTTTACTCAAAGTCACAACTCTTTTGCCGACTAACTCGAACTCAATATCTAGGATAGATTTGAGTCTCACAAGCTCTTGAGCAGCGACGAGAACGTCATGATCATTCACTACCACACCCTGTGGTATAAAGTCGCGAATGTCTTGGTATGTGAGCACCAATTCATCGCGGTTAAATTTATCCTGACAGTAAAACCCCTCTATTTTTAAATTGTTAGGATTAAAAATCGCAGCAGTGAGCCGAGCAATTTCTTGGCCGGTGCGTAGGCTCAGCACTGGCTGGCCGATAAGCTGATCGCTAAGCTTAAGCATGACACATAGTATAGTCCATTTGTTCACAAAGGAGGTAGTACTCAGTGTGCGGGTGGTCGATTTCGTTGTAAAAAACAAACAGCATTTAAAATGCTGTTGCTTGCATTGGTATTTTGGATAGGCATAGACTAGCTATTAAGTATGAAACGCCTCGGAAAGATTATGGGGATGGGGGTAATAATCGCTTTTAGCTTCGCTCCGCTGAGCGCTGGGGCTACCACACCAACTGTGCCCTCACTGGTTATCCGGCAAGTCAAGGTTACGGGAGAGGAGTTCGTAGTACTGCAGGCGACTGTAGATATTCCCGACCTCAGTAGCTACTGGCTGGGATATGCAAGTAGCGACACGATGCACCCTGGCAGTATCGTTCCCTCCCAGCAGCTTCCCGCGCGTGGGCTCGCAGCCAACCAAGCTGTGTTGTTGACGAGTGACGGTGGTTCGACTTGTGACGCAGTTATGATCGCCAAGCTGTCGATGGCCCTCGCAGACACCAAAGGGACACTGGTTTTGCGCCAGCTTATGAGTAGTGGATTGACGAGTACCTTTACCACCATTGATACTGTCAATTGGGCTAGGC
>JAGOTO010000046.1 GCA_018061705.1 Candidatus Saccharimonadota bacterium
TTGACTTTATTGCTACTTTCGTATATATAATAATCTATTATTTCATTGTATGGAAGGCAAGACAACACCATGAGAGTAAGTACAGGTCTAAAACTCGGACTCCTAGCATTTGCGACCGGGGCGGCGCTGGCAACATTTATGCCGGCTCAATCATCGGCTTTGGTAATCGTGCATTGTGCAGGTAGACATGGCGTGGAGCTCGGCCTCGGAACAAATGAGAAGTCAGCAGGCATCCACATGATCGACCCTATCGTGCAAAGGGGAGATGCGATGTCGATGCACGAACATCAATTTTTTGGATTTGGCGATTGGGACAAGCTTGCAAATAAAAGCCTGGCGAACTACTCCGATCTTCTCGGCGGCAGAACTAGCTGCGACCTACCCAAGGATTCAGCCGCCTACTGGGCACCTGTCCTTCGGAAAAACGATGGTTCATTGGTGAAGATACAACGCATGGAGTCCTATTACCGTCCTTGGAATAGCGGCAAAGTAGACAACCTCAAACAAACCCAAGTCATGCCTCCTGATCTACGGATGGTCGCTGGCAATGCCAAGGCAGTGAGCGCGGCAGACGTCAACCGCAAAACCATCACATGGTCCTGTGGCAACTTCAGTAGTAAGGCCCAGCGACTCGGACATATGTATCCGAGTGCCATTGAAGCCGACTGCTCGACGGCGACCGGTACGTCATATCTTACGGTAGCGGTACGTTATCCAACCTGCTGGGACGGCATGCTCAACGATCACACCATGCTCGGAAATACTGCTGACTTCTCGGGCACGATCCCTTCTCCAGTCAAGCAACATCTGACATACAAAACGAGCAAGGGCTGTCCTGCTGGTTACCCAATAAAATTGCCTGAGCTTACCATGAACACATCGTGGGACTACCGAGGAAACGGCAAAGATCTAGTACTGTCATCGGGTAGCATCTACAGCTATCATGCGGACTTCCTCAATGCATGGGACCCAGCATTCTTCAAGCAAATGGTGGATACGTGTATCAATGTGGATATACCCCGAGACCAAGAGCCTACGCTACACTTCAACTACCCAGAAGTCTGCGGCCCTCCAATCAAACAGCCGAATTGATCAGTATCCAACCCTGCAACATCACTCGGTTTCGCTGAATAGACACTGGGTTACTCCACCACTCGGCATGACTACGTCTGAGACCAATGTCCCGAAATAGTTGTCACAGAATATCCTAACCGGCAGAATAGCCCCAGCACTCGTCTAGACTATGCTTTCCAGGCTGCGCCAATATCTAGCAAGCTACTTTGACCACATTGTAGTGGTGATTGAACCATGTAGGTGACATCTTGATATAGACACCATAACTTCGGCAATGGTTCTGCCGTGTACCGTCAGCATATATGTAGGTTCGTGGCGGTACATAGATACCGTCAACATCTGCCCACTTGTATGTTGTCTTTGAGTCTTGCCCAGAAGATAAGAATCCCCTCTCGCTTGGGCAGTAGTCGGCTACATTAGTACCGCTCGGGAAATTCCAGTCTCTACATATGGTGAGCAAGCCTGAGCTCATCGCGTTACGAATAACGAGATCACCAGGGCCGAGTTCGGAGTTTGACTCTGACTCGGCTGACGCTTTAGGGACAGAGTACGGCACAATCATCGTTGCGATGAGTACAAAGACAAATGCAATGTTCTTACATCGCTGTAGCTTTTGTGAGTATGATATTTTCATAATTTCCCCTCCTTGTACTGACCTGACATACATCATATATACCACCGGACGCCTAGCAGCACTGATCCTTCGGCGTCCCTTGCCCGCAATGCCACGCCGCCATCTAATCCCCCTGCCTTTACGCCATGCTATAAATAGGTAATACCCTTGTTTATTGCTATGCTGAGACGAAATACTATACAAACTGATAGGACCAGCATGAAAAAGACCCGGCAAAAACTCGCACAACACTCGGAAAACAAGTGGGCCATTCTGGCAATGCTCGCCGTCGCTCAGTTTATGGTTGTACTCGATGTCTCTATCGTCAATGTTGCCCTACCTTCAATCGCACAAGAACTCAACTTCGCTCCCAGCAACCTGCAGTGGGTAGTCACGGCCTACACCCTAACCTTCGGTGGTCTGTTGCTACTTGGTGGACGAGCGGCTGATCTCTTCGGCAGACGCAAACTCTTTATAGCATCCGTTAGCTTATTTGCCGTCGCCTCTCTCGTTTGCGGCCTCGCCCAGACCGAAATGCAGCTGATCCTCGCTCGGGCCCTTCAGGGGCTAACTGCTGCATTTATGTCTCCCGTTGCCCTATCTATTGTGCTTTCTGAATTCCGAGAAGGAAAGGAGCGAAATAAAGCAATGGGCGTATGGGCTGGAGTCGCAGCTGGCGGAGGCGCAGCTGGCGTGCTACTTGGAGGTGTCATCACCCAATACCTTGGTTGGCGATGGAACTTCTTTGTAAACGTTCCCATCGGTCTCATAGTCGGGATGGTCGCCTACGAGTTATTGCCTCGTGCATTAGGGGAAGAAAAGCAACGACCAAAGCTTGACCTTACCGGCGCCTTACTCGCGACATCGGGTCTCATGGCACTCGTCTACGGTCTTTCCCGTGCTCCGCAGGCAGGATGGAGCTCAACTTCGGTCTGGCAGTTTATCATTGCTGGGCTCGTACTCTTGGGTGCATTCATAGTAAATGAAAGCCGCGCCAAAGAGCCCTTAATGCCCCTCGAGATATTCAAAATCCGCAATGTGGCCGGAGGTAATCTTGCATTTCTGGGCATTGCCTGTAGCCTCTTTTCTATGTTCTTTTTCCTCACACTTTATCTCCAGAACGTACTCGGCTATTCACCAGTCAAGGCCGGACTCTGTTTTTTGCCTATCACGTTTATTATCGGCGGAACTGCAGCCATCGTGTCTAATCTTGTTGGAAAGATTGGCTATAAACCAACCCTTCTGCTCGGACCAATTGCACTTGCGAGTGGCCTCCTGACTCTCAGTTATACTCTGAAAGTTAATGGAACCTACTGGGTCGATGTGTTCCCTGGTCTTGCACTCTGCGCTCTCGGCATGGGTCTAACGTTTGTGTCCGGAACGCTGGCGGCCACATCGGGTGTGCCCAAGCATTTTTCTGGTCTCGCGTCAGGCATACTGAATACATCGCAACAAGTTGGAGGAGCGCTCGGGCTTGCAATCATCTCTGCCGTTGCATTTACCTCTGTCAATGATCATATGGCGAAACAACTCCTTGACCCACTGCTTGCGCAGGTTCATGGCTACCAAGACGGCTTACGTGTCGGTGCATACTTAGCACTCGCAGCAGCACTCGCAGTACTGGTGCTGGTCAAAAACCACAAAGCAGATGCCCACGACGCTCTTTCTGCCGGGGCTTAGCTAACCGCACATGTAGCGTCTCAGGTGGAGTTACACTCTGTTGCTTCTATTCCCCTAGTGAAACAAACTCCTCTGTTGTCACTGATGCCCTACTGGAGTTACGGTTCCAGAATATCAGTTTTGTGAAGCTAAATTTAATAAAAACAAAAGACATCATGCTCATGCTTGCGTTCATCTGGTAGGACACATATACTTTTACTCTCATGGGACTTGAGCAGCACTCCGAAATTGTTGATGCCATACGAGACGTAACTGTACTGACTGCTATGCATACAATAGCAGAAAGTGCTAATCCGCGTTGGCGTACAAACCATGTTTTGATTAACCAGCTTGTTGGGAGGGCCCTAACCCCGTTAGATGCTGGATGGGCATCACTGGGTGTAGGCGTGCATGAAGTAATTGCAAGTCTTATGCCCCCCCAGGAGCCAAATCCGGCTGTACTACACCGACACAATATTTCCAGTTTATTAGTTGCTACAAATAATAATAAGACTGACGTATTACTGGATGTTCTCGCCGGTTTCCGTACAGTAGAGCCCATCGCACACGAGGCTGTACTTCGAGTCGTCGTAGAGCACCTGGACAGTCCGGCGCGGAGACACGTGGCGATGTTTGGTGCCGCGCTATCTTACTCCATACAGCTCGGCAATGCTCTCGAGAGCTAAACTGCGAGCACAGTAACCGGGAAAGCTCACTCTACCAGATTAGGCTCTCTGTTCAAGAACTTATACCGTTTTGTCGATTTCCAAATTATTTAAAATTGATCGAATAGCCTTATCATTCTTAAGCGGTTCGCCACTATATGAAGCGTTTGATAGGTATATAAGGTTCTTGGCGGACTCGCTAATATTTCGCTCCGCTGGAATAATACTCAGTTTACCCAGAACAGTCCTAAATGCAATGCTGTAATAGGACTCCTCTAGATCACAGCTTAGCTCCCGACACGCTTTTGATGACTCTTGTGCCGAATCAAGATTAACCCCCGGGCTCGTTAAGACATTTGCATAATACTTTAGCCGATTCCGAATCTTTCCTACGCATTCCTTGTAACGAAACAGCGGACCAAATACGAAGCCCTTCAGAAGATATGCTCCTGATCCTATAAGCATTCCCATAATTACAAGTAGAAGATTTTGCCAAAAATTCATTTCGTCTTTATTGGGGCGCATTTCTGCGCCCCAATGTATCTATTTTTCGTCGACAACTTCGCCCTCGATGGGGCCGTCAGCTTTTTTGCCCTTTTTCTTCCCGTTTGGCTTTTCCTCAGATGCGGTTTCACTTGGAGCCTCTGCTTCTGCTTCCTTGGCGGCAGCTTCGTACATCTTGGCACCGATTGGCATCAATACCTCAGTCAGCTCTTTTGCGGCAGCCTCAAGTGCGCCTTTGTCTGACTTTTCGTCAGTGTGTACTTTTTTGGCTTTTTCGACCGCCTCGTCGATTGCCTTTACATCGTCCTCGCTCAGCTTGTCTTTGTGCTCACGCTTGAGGTTCTCTGCCTGGTACAGCGCCGCGTCAAGTTGGTTCCTGGCCTCGACCGCAGCCTTGCGTATCTTGTCTTCCTCTGCATGAG
>JAGOTO010000047.1 GCA_018061705.1 Candidatus Saccharimonadota bacterium
CGCCACTAAATGCTGCATGAGACCTCCTGTTTATGCTAGATAGTTTACTACGTTTGGTCCACGGGTGCGATGCTGAGCTCTTTCAGTTGCCCGCTATCTACATGGCTAGGGGAGTTCATCATGACGTCGAGGCCGCTGCCGTTTTTGGGGAAGGCGACAATTTCACGGATGTTTTCCTCGCCCATCAGAATCATAAAAAGCCGATCAAGTCCAAACGCGCAGCCAGCGTGGGGTGGTGCACCGTATTTAAATGCGCTGAGCATCGCGCCAAACTTTTCCTCTACGTACGCTTTATCGAAGCCGAGAAGGCCAAACACTTTGTAGAGGACTTCAGGGTTGTGATTGCGCACACCGCCGCTACAAATTTCATAACCATTTGCCACCATGTCGTACTGGTCGGCCAAAATATCGAGTTTGTTTTCAGTTTGGTCGAGTGCGTGTGAGCCGCCCTTTGGCATACTGAACGGGTTGTGGCCAAAATCCATTTTGCCCGATTTTTCGTCGAGCTCATAGAATGGAAAATCGACTATCCAGCACAACGCTACCACATTAGGATCTTTGAGTTTGAGATGGACGGCAAATTCGTTGCGGAGCCGTCCAAGAACTTTATTGACGCTTCCACGCATGTCCGCACCAAAGAAGACCGCGTCACCATCTTTCGCCTGGGATCGCTTTTTTACTTCGGTGATTTCCGCCTCATTCATAAATTTGGCAATTGGCGACTGGACTTCACCGTCTTTGAACGTGAGGTAGGCTAGTCCGCCCGCTCCTTCGCTTTTGGCGATTTCGGTAAAACTATCTATCTGCGAACGCGACAGGCTTGCCCCGCCATTAACACAGATGGCTTTGACTGCCCCGCCATTGGCAACTGCATTCTTGAATACACCAAATCCGGAATCTGCAAATACATCGGTAAGATCAACCAGTTCCATACCGAAGCGCAGATCTGGTTTATCACTGCCATACTTCTCGATGGCTTCGGCATAGGGTATGCGAGGGATAGTATCATCCATCAATTTTTTACCAGCGAAATCAGTGACTAGGCTTTTGATAAGTGGATCAAACATGGCTCGCACCTCTTCGCCGTCTTCCACGAAGCTCATCTCGGCATCGAGCTGGTAAAACTCACCATAAAGCCGGTCAGCCCGTGGATCTTCGTCTCGAAAACAAGCTGCCATTTGGTAGTAGCGATGGACGCCGCCAACCATGAGTAACTGTTTAAACTGTTGTGGCGCCTGGGGCAAGGCATAAAATTTCCCAGGATGAATCCGTGATGGGATAAGAAAATCCCGGGCACCCTCTGGGCTACTATTGGCCAAAATCGGGGTCGCAATCTCAGTGAACCCCTGTCCTTCTACATACTCGCGCATGAATCGATAGTATTCGGAGCGCCTTTTGAGCATGTGTTGCATTTTGGGACGACGCAGATCAAGATAGCGATATCGAAGTCGCAGATCTTCGTTAGCCTGAGCCTCAGCGAAAGGCTGAATCGGCAATGTCTCGGCTCGGTTCAGGATACGGATATCGGTTACTTTCACTTCGACGCCACCCGTTTCCAGATGTGGATTGCGCAAATTTTCACTTCGTTCAACCACCGTGCCAGTTACGGCGATGACGTATTCATCGCGCAATTCTTCTGCAATCTTGAAAGCGTCAGTCGTTTCTGGGTTTATGACAAGCTGAAGCAGCCCGGTGTAATCGCGCAAGTCTACAAAAACAAGCCCACCGTGGTCGCGCCGAGCCTGCACCCAGCCCATAGCAGTTACGGTTTGGCCGATTCTCTCGACAGATTCTGTTGCAAGTGTTCTCATGTCTTCCTTTTCTTATGGGTGGTTATACGGCTATAGCTTGGGTCGTTCGCACAAGCAGCCATGCCAGGCTACCCGCCGACCCGTGTATTGATATCTGTCTTGACCGCACGTATCATGCAGAAATTATATCACCACTCGTGAGGTTTTTCGCGGTAAGCACGTGTCAACCGGTATCTTCAGCAGATCCCCGCCTATCTGACCGTAACAGTGTGCAAGAAGGGCTAGGACGGGTGCTCTGTAGTATCAAAAGCGTTTGAGCCCTCAATCATGCCTGGCTGTGCTATGAGAAAACCTATGGACTCGTTGCGGTCGCATGCGACTTTTCGGTCGCAAGGTGTTCTTTACGAGCGGCGGCCGCGGCGACAGCGCGGAGGTCGTCGTACCGGTCAAATTCATCAACGATGGGCTTCCCAATGATCTGTTCGAGAACATCCTCAATCGTGATTATGCCGACATATTCCTCAAAACCATTAACGACAATAAATAAGTGCTGCTTGGTTTTCAAAAATGCCTGAAGCGTTTGATAAAGGCTAAAATCTTCGTGAACATATGTCATTTTGCGCCTCATGATGTCACGAACCTTCCCCTGATTGGAGGTTGCCACAAGATCATGGAGATAAAGTACGCCAACGATGTTATCCTTTTTTGTATCGTATACGGGGAATCTGCTGTGACCACTTTTGTGCAATTCTCCCATGAGAACCGGGCCCACCGCATCGTCTGCCGAAACAGACTGAACGACCCGTTTTGGCGTTTGGGTGTCTAGAACGCTTTTGTCGCCAAAAACGAGAGCGTGCGATAATAGGTCAATTTCGCCCAATGGGATCCGATTGTCCGATTGACTGCGCTGCTGTTGCAAGAGGTCTACGATATCAGATTTTTCGTATATACCACTATGCACGTGAACTGGAAAAAATCTTTTCGCTACTCTTGCCATCACGATGAATAGTGGGTGCAATCTTTCGAGTAACCAGGAGAGCTTGGGCGAAGCTTTGACTGCCAACCAAGTTGCAACCTTACTCGAACCACCATTATCCCGCACAAGCATCAGGCCTAAAACAGATAGCACCATCAGAAATGGCACTGCGAGCCACGCACCGACAGCCTTAATCAGCAAGGCCAACGAGACATAGGCACTTATGACAGTCAGCGCACCCAGCAGTAGTTTGCTACTAAGTCCATAGGAAACGGTTCGATATAAAATGCCGGCGATCTCATCCCCCCCGCGTGCTCGCCGCTTAAGCTCTTTTGGTGCAACACCGCTGAACGCAGCATACAGCACAGCGAATCCGATTGCACAGCAGGCCGTAATAATCCCGAAGATAAATGTCGTCATAGAGCTTGTATTATATCGTGAATTGGACGCAAAATTCCATTTTCGCACCAAGTCTCCACGGTACTGTCGCGAACGCGCCCAGTATGCTACCATAGCAATACAATTTTGGGAGGAAGTATGGACAAAAGATTTTGGGCAATAATTGGTGTGCTATTACTCGGCTTCGGAGGGATGTTGGTTCTCAATGGTCGCAATGAAAGTGCCGGAACGATTTCTGCAACAAACCATGTCATTGGCAATACGAACAGTAAGGTCACTTTGCTTGAGTACGGTGATTTTCAGTGTTCTGCCTGCCAAAGTTTCTATCCAGTCATTAAGCAGGTGAAAGAAAAATATGCTGATAAAATTGCGTTCCAATTCCGCAACTTACCGTTGAGCTCGGTTCATCCGAATGCATTTGCAGGGTCACGCGCAGCGGAGGCAGCAGCCAACCAAGGCAAATTCTGGGAAATGCACGATCTCCTCTACGAGAACCAGGACCCGCGAGGAGCAAGTGGATGGGTCGCGAGCAAAGATGTTCTCAGTGAATATTTCGTTTCATATGCAAAAAAACTTAACTTAAACGAGACACAGTTCAAAACAGATTTTGCCAGTAACGCCACCAACAAAAAGATAAATGCAGATATCGATGCTTTTGCAGCGACGAAGGAAAAGGTTTCAACTCCGACCTTTTTTATCAATTCAAAGCTCGTTGACAGCTCAAAATTGCTCGATGAACGTGGCGTACCAAGCCTCGCTGCATTCAGCAAAGTCATTGATGAAGCTCTAGCTCAACAAAAATAATCCCACCGGATACAACAAAGTAGCAGATGAAAAATCTACTACTTTGTTGTAAGCAAACTCTCCCTACTCATCAGTAGTGGATGTACTGTTGCCAGCCTGGTCGCTTGATGTGCACCGGAACGGATGCCGGCACCTCATAGCTTACTCTCACAGGTATCGACACAACGCCCTCCTCTACGGTTCGCAACCATTCTCGCATATGGATGCACCGCTTGTACTATTTTTGTATTAAAATTTTTGTCTCTCATTGGTGGATAATTTCACCAAAGGATTACCAGTAACTATAGCAACTTGCTTTCATTTGCACAAGCTGTGGCCCGTCGTGTTTTTAGCACTAGTTTTAATCTGTTACAGGTAAAGCCACTCCTTTGACGCATACGCTTTTACACTTTCGAGCAAACCGTGAATGCTGTGTCGGCGGCTCATCGCATCACGAATCTTACTCGAGCTCACAGCTGACGCATAAGTCTCAATGATAGTACTTGCTCGCACACTCACGGGAAGTGAAGCTATGAGTCGATCGACTTCATCATTTGACTGGTTATGTCTTCGTCCGACGCAGAGCTCTATGCCCCCAAGAAACTGATCGATGTGAGGCCACTCACCCATGTGCTTCAGGACATCTGACCCGCATAGATATACCAATGTGGCGTCAGGATACCGTTTTTTGATGCGGGGCAAGGTACGAATCACCGAGAAGGTTTTATCCTCAGTCTCAAACATCTCAAATCGTCGGTAGGGACGAATAGCTCGTTTGATCATGGCGGTGCGGTGTGCATAGTGCGTCACATAGCGCTTGCTCCGTGGATTCCGCTCGGGCAGCATCAGAACCATATCTAATCGAGCCTGGCTAGCTGACTGCAGCGCAAATGCAATAT
>JAGOTO010000048.1 GCA_018061705.1 Candidatus Saccharimonadota bacterium
TTACATATTCGTGGGACTTTGGAGATGGCAGCAGGAGCGCTGGAGGCTCGAGCACCCGCCATGACTTTAAACGAAAAGGGACATACATCGTGACACTAACCGTCACAGACGCGTCAGGCGCGATCGCGACCAAGACAGTTTCAGTCAATGTGTAGCCCTTCCTGTTGTGGAGTTCGAGCACTTTTCTCATAATGGCAAGCTACTGCCCGTTTCTGATGCAGTTGTGCCGCTCGCCCGCATAGAGTACAGCTACGGCTTTGGCGTCTACGAAAACATCCGCGTCGCTAGTGGTCGGGTGCGGTTTCTGGACCAACATTGTACTCGACTGCGAGCATCTGCCGATATCATAGGGCTCGAACACCGATTCAAACCAAGTGAAATCGAGCGCTACGTAACAGATTTAGTTAGCGCAAATGAAGTTAAAACATGCAATATTAAAATCTTACTGATCGGTGGCAAGACGGCTGAAAGCGCCGATCTTTACATTATGTGTCTTGCGCCATTTTTCGTAAATCGCAAACTGTACAAAACCGGCTGTCATTGCATCACATATCGGTATGAACGCTCGTTTCCTCAGGCCAAAACGCTCAATATGTTGCCTAGCTTCCTCGCCTACCGCGATGCAGTAAAAGCCGGTGCTCATGACGCACTACTCATCAACCATAGTGGAGACATTACCGAGGGCACCCGTAGTAATTTCTTTGCCCTGAAAGGCGCTACTATATACTCACCCCCAGCATCTGAGATTTTGCCCGGCGTCACTCGGAACCATGTTTTGGAACTTGTCAAAAAACAAGGCCTTGCTATTATTCATCAGTCGATTCCGCTCAACTCTCTCGACAATTACGATGCCGCCTTCTTGACGAGCACAAGCGCTAAAATCCTTCCCATCGGTTCCATTGATGCCCATAGCTTTAACCCCATCGCTCCCGAGCTTCTGGCTCTCTCTCGGGCTTTCGACAAGTCATACTAGACTCCAGCCCGACTCAACCTATCTCTCCGACACCCCATGACTTACCCGATCACCCCCATCATCCCCATGACTTACCCGCTAGTCTCTCGATCACCCCCTACCACTCCGCCTCCGTGCAACCCTAACCTCACGTTCTGCCAAGGCACGCTCCCTGCGTAAATATAATTCGCGATCGTGTATTATATGTGCATGGGCAAAAATCAGTATACGTCAAAGATTGTTGATGAAATCATTCGATTCGGAGCCTTTGGCGCAGTCATCACCGCTGTCGCCGTAGCACCGAACCTCGCCCAAGTGCTCTCGAGGCCGTTAACCCGGCTTGGGCGGAAGCTAGATGAACGGGATGCACTTCGTTCGCGCGAGAAGGAAGTTCAGCGTGTGATTCGATACATGAAGCAGCAGGGACTTTTAGCAGGTGAGTACGAGCATGGTTTGCAATTAACAAACAAAGGTCGTAAACGCCTTGAGCGGATTGCGCTTGATTCACTAGCGGTTCATGCGACCAAAGTGTGGGACAAGAAATGGCGCATTATCATATATGATATTCCTGAAACCCATCGGGCAGCACGAGATGCATTTTGGGCGCGCCTACACCGTCTTGGTTGTTTTCAGCTCCAGAAGAGCACTTGGATTTCTCCATTCGAATGCCGGAAAGAAATCGCAACGCTTGCCGCTCACCATGCCGTGGATCCATACGTAACCTACTTTGAAGCGATCAACTTAGATAACCAAGATGCACTGATAGCGCGATTTATAAAGAATTACCCTGAAACCCAGTTTTAGAACCAATTTGCAGCCGAGCCGCAAAACTTTCTCGGTTCTCACTCGTAGTCCCAGTCAACCCAACATACTATGTATATAAAAACCTCGATCGTGAGTTATATTTTTATAGTATCTTTGATGGGAAGATTTGGACGTCGCTACGAAGTGTGTCGTTATGTACAAGGTAGGTGTTTTACGACGTTTTGATTCGCAGCGATGAAGCTCTACGAAATATTTATGTAGCCATGAGTAAACGAGTGGCATAAAGTTCCCGTTGTGACCCTACAGCACCCAGATTGTTACAATCAATGTAAGTATCAGCGGATAATGACTTGGTCGCGTCGAGGGCCAACGCCAATGTAGGTGACTGGTAGGCCAGTCCATGTTTCGATAGCTTTTACATAGTCTTGGGCGGCTTGCGGTAAATCCGCGAAGGAACGTACCTCTGTAATATCTTCATCCCAGGCTAAAAGCTCTTGGTAGACCGGTTCGCACTTTTCGAGCGCCCAAGCAGAATCTGGAGCCATATCTAAAGTCTCTCCCCGATATGTGTAGGATGTACAGACCTTAATACTCCGACCGTAGCGCGGCACCCAATCAAGCTTGGTTATGGCGAGTTCGGTCGTACCGTTGACCATATTTGCACGGCGAATACCAGTAATATCAAGATAACCCAGGCGACGAATTCGGCCGGTCGTCGTGCCCTTCTCGGCATCGATTGTCGACATATCACCGTGGAGTGTGTCGAGGAGTTCTCTATCGTGAATCTCGGTCACAAACGGTCCACCTCCCACATGCGACTGCACAGCCTTTACGATACCAATTGACCGATCCAATGTTCTTGGCGCGATACCCAGACCTGTTGCAGCGCCCCCTGCGGTAGTAGACGAAGAGGTGACGTACGGGTACATGCCGTGATCAATATCAAGCAAAAACGCCTGGGCACCTTCAGCAAGAAGAATCGCACCTTCCTGTAACCTTTGGTTGACATACACCGAAGTGTCACTCACGAAAGGCTGTAGTTTAACAATAGAATCAGCATAGCGTTGCACTTCATTTTCGATATCAACAGGGGGTAGATCGTGCTTTTTTCGCTCCATTTCCGTCACAGTCAATCCATCTCGAACCAATTCGAGCAGCGCCTCATGGCTGCCGAGCACTCTCTCTACTCGGACACCGGCGCGTTGAGCTTTTGCCGCATAGGTATCCGCAATACCGGCTTTGGTCGAGCCTTGTGCGCCTCGTCCAAGCTCTCGAATCTCCTCAAGCAATTTGTAATGCGGTAGGACGAGGTGAGCAGACGAACTTACCTTAAGATTCTCTGGGTTCACCGAAATACCAAGCTTCTCAACGTCAGCAACTTCTTCGGCAAATCGCACAGGATCTACGATAGTCCCATTTCCGATCACGTTGACTGCATGTCGGTGGGCTATTCCAGAAGGAATGATGTGGAGCGCAAGCTCGCGACCATCTGGAAGCACTACGGTATGGCCGGCATTGCTGCCTCCATTGAATCGCGCTACTATATCGCATGATTCTGCCAGCATATCAACAACTCGACCTTTTCCTTCGTCGCCGCGCTGCTGCCCAAAGATTCCGATGATTTTCACCTGTTTATGGTACTAGAAGGGCGGTATAAATTCAATGCTAGAAGTTATGGCTAACCTATGAGAAAATATAAGGTAACAGCAAAACTTGCTGGAAGGGAGAATCATGCGATCATTTGTAAAAACAACACTACTACTCGGTATTTTGACTGGCCTGTTTCTGGGAGTTGGCTACACACTCGGCGGCAGGAATGGTGCTATCATCGCATTACTCCTCGCGTCGGCAATGAATTTTGGGATGTACTGGTTCAGCGGGAGCATGGTGCTCAAGATGCAGCGTGCCGTGCCTCTCGATGTCAAGCAATACCCGCATGTCGAAGCGGCAGTTCGTGAGCTCACCGCTAAGGACAATCTGCCCATGCCAAAGCTCTATTTCGTCGATACGCCGATACCAAATGCCTTTGCGACTGGCCGCAATCCTAAGCATGCAGTCGTAGCCGTAACTCGTGGTATAACAGAGATACTCAATGAACGAGAGCTACGAGCAGTCATCGCACACGAGCTCGGCCATGTCAAAAACTACGATATGCTCGTTTCTACGATTGCAGCGGCCGTTGGTGGCGCCATATCAATTCTGGCTGAGATGGCGTTTTGGGGCGGTTCACTGTTTGGGGGCAATGACGACGACGGCGGCAACCCAATCGGGGGAATCGCCATGTTAATCCTCGCACCATTCGCCGCAGTCATGATCCAAATGGCTGTGTCGAGGAGTCGAGAGTTCGGAGCCGACGAGCATGGTGCTCACCTCATCGGGCAGGGCAATGACCTCGCTAGCGCGTTACAGAAACTAGAAGATTTCAAACCAAACATGGCTGGCTTGCAGCCGCGCCCCAACGAACAAGCGACTGCCCATCTTATGTTCACAAACATGTTCAGCATGCGTGGACTTTCCAGTCTCTTTGCTACGCATCCAAGCACAGCCGCCCGCATCGCCCGTCTCCAAAACTATCGATAAGCTACACAGCACGAAGTAAAACGCTCGTCTGTTACATCACCATCCCGGATGAAACGGGGCAGTGGATAGTGGGCCGCTGATTCGGCATCGCGCCAGCGAAATAACTTTGCCCGACACTCCGGAGGTCGCCTGCGGTGGCGAAACCAGGCATCAGAAGGCTTGTTTGATGTCCTGCGCAAGGTGCTCCTTCCACATTGGAGCCGTCACCGCTTGCACTACGTCAGCACCAGCAGATCGATAGTCAGCAAAATCTGCGGGAGTCATCACGCCGCCCACACCGATGATTTCATAGCTATAGCCTTCTTTTTTACGCAGAGCG
Organism: Candidatus Saccharimonadota bacterium; assembly: GCA_018061705.1. Next base: position 4,617 of record JAGOTO010000048.1, read on the forward strand.
TCTAGTCGCCGCACCATATCGAGCCCAGCCCATTTGATGCCTGCACCGCACACGCCACTCTTCAGC
>JAGOTO010000049.1 GCA_018061705.1 Candidatus Saccharimonadota bacterium
GAGTATTCCTTGCGTAAAAGAATACTAATTTCCAGACGCTCGTATTTAGTTATGTGTTGATACTTCTTCATAAGAAGCAATATTAACAAAAACTGGAGGTGTTGCGGTTCAGATTTAAGTTTAGGCAAATAAAGACACCGGTAATGGATATTAATTCTGTAGGATTTCATTCACTTGAGCCGCCTCGATTTTGTAATCCCGCCCAACCCAATGAGGGCTATAAACGCTTAGCGGGAGAAATTGAAAGGATGCAACAAGGCGGGCTCGTGATTGCACTTGGCCAGCTCGGCTGCCTGGAGGGAATTCAGAATGTTGAGTCAAAATTTACACGTGTACCTGAATTTGACGAGGGAAGAACAGCTTCAAGGCAAGGCGTATACTTCGGGACGCTCGGCGTATCTTCGGAAAGACATTTGCCGATCAGCTCTCACATCGCGGTTAAGCCGTATGATAGGCGGAGAGTTGATCTTGGCGCGCGACCCTCGGTAGCTCTGGTGCATGATATCGCAACGAGCGCACACTTAAGAGCTATTAGCTCAAGCTCGGCCTACGTTCCTATGGGTGTCTATAGATCGCACGATACATTTCTGGTTCCAAACCTATTAACAAACTTCGAAGAACGTTCATCTTCGCTAGATGGTGTGTTTCGTCAAACAGAGACTCGTCATCCAATTGAGCTAAAGGTGTTACACGCGATGAGACTTGGGCACTTTGGCCTAGGCGTGCTTCACGGCGCTAAGATTACTCATGGTGACGCTTTCCCTCAAAACTTTGCGACCGACGGAAATAGAGTTGTAATGAATGACACAACAACATTCAGACCATTTGGAGCCAAGACGTTGGCAGTTAAGCTGAAGACAACAGAAGATACTCAAAACTTTATGCAGGGTGTTTTTCATCCCGATGCTAGCACTGACTTCACCAGAACTGTGTCTGCATCAGTTCTTCGTCATCCAAGCGTCGTGCCAACATTATGGCGAGCATATATCGACGGTGTTGGCCTAAGCCTCCGGAGGTTAGGGGAAGCAAGTGCACCACTGGGAGTTATCCAGGAAGATGACCACGCGCGCATAATACGAGCGGTCATCGAAAAATATGCCGAAGCGCCCACAGTAAGCGGCGCTTGACCTAGAATTGGCAGTCGGGTATAGTGAGTGCTAACGCGTTGGCACTCAATTGCGAGAAGTGCTAACGCTTTCGCCTATGGCGCACGATGTAAAAAACATGAGCCAAGAGCGAGTAGATGTCGTCTCGGATGACGTATATATATTTAACAGACGAGGCTCCTGCGGCGCGGGGGCGGCAAACGTAAACGGAGGAAACATCATGAAAGTACCTATTAGCCCGCTGGCTGACTACATCGTTGCACAGACAGAAGAGGCAGCCAAAAAAACGGCAAGCGGTTTATATATTCCGGGAGGGGCGCAGGAAAAGCCAACCGTCGCGAAAGTTGTCGCAGTTGCTCCAGGCGTGAAAAGCGTAAAAGTCGGTGACCGAATTATCTATAAGAGCTACAGCCAAACAGAGGTAAAGGTCGAAACAGAGACCTACCTACTCGTCCAAGAGCAAGATGTCCTTGCGAAGGTGGAGGGTTAGATATGGAAATGGTTTTGGGCGCTTCACATTGAATGAGTACCGCTCAAGCAGTTGAATAGTTTGTGTTGATCGAGAACTACTGAGTAAAAAGGAGAAGTAACATGGCAAAAAAAGTTTTTTATGATGATGATGCGCGGCGGCGAGTGCTGGCCGGGGCGGAGATTCTATACAACGCAGTAAAAACCACGATGGGTCCAAAGGGACGTAACGTGGTTATAAGCAAGAGCTACGGTGCGCCAAGTGTGACGCACGACGGAGTGACGGTGGCTAAAGGTGTCGATATCGCTGATGTCGATGATGAAACGCTCGGTTACAAAGTCGGTGCAGAGCTTATCAAGCAGGCGGCGAACAAGATGAACGATATGGCAGGAGATGGTACAACCACCGTGACGGTGCTGACGTATCACATTTTGAATGAAGCCAACAAACTGATTGCAGCCGGCCACAACCCTATGCAACTGCGAAAGGGTCTAGAGGCGGCAGCCCACGATGTCATTCTAAAGCTCAACGATATGAGCGAAGACATCAAGGATGATAAAAAGCGTGTTGCTGAGGTTGCAACTATATCCGCAGGTGATGACGCAATCGGAAATTTGATCGCAGATGTTATGAGCAAGGTCGGTCGCGATGGTATTGTGACGGTCGAGCAAGGGCAGGGGCTTGGACTCGAGAGTGAAGTGGTGGAGGGCTTTACCTTTGACCGTGGGTTCGTGAGCCCGTACATGGTGACAGATACGAGCCGCATGGAGGCGATTTACGCCAAGCCAGCCATTGTTATCACAGACAAGAAGGTCTCGTCTGTGCAAGAATTTTTGCCACTGCTCGAAAAGCTCGCTCAAGCTGGCAAAAAAGACCTCGTACTCATCGCCGAGGACGTCGAAGGTGAAGCACTTGGGACACTAGTGCTGAACCGTCTGAAGGGCGTTTTCAATACCGTAGCGGTTAAAGCACCTGCCTTTGGTGATAAGCGTAAGGAGATGCTCGAGGATATCGCCATTCTTACGGGCGCACAGGTCATTACCGAAGACCGTGGTATGACGTTTGAAAATGTTGAGCTCGATGTTGTGGGTACGGCTCGCAAGGTTATCGTTGGCAAGGATGAGACTACGATTATCGAGGGTGCTGGATCGAGCGATGCTGTCCAAGACCGGATGAAGCAAATCGCCTCTCAAGCCGAGGCTGCTAATAGCGAGTACGATCGTGAAAACTACGGCAAGCGTAGGGCGGCATTGAGCGGTAAGGTTGCAGTCATCAAAGTCGGTGGCGCCACCGAGACAGAGATCGAGGAAAAGAAATATCGCGTTGATGATGCCGTAGCCGCAGTAAAGGCCGCCCTGGCCGAAGGCATTGTGCCTGGCGGTGGGGTGACGCTTATCAATCTCTCGTCTGCCGTCTCGACCGATGATGCCGATGATGCAGTCGCCGCAGGACGGGCCTTGCTGGTTCGTGCTCTTGAACAGCCCTTCCGCATTCTCCTGACCAATTCTGGGCTTAACGCCGACGAGTGGCTACCACAGGTGAAGAAAGCTAAGCCCGGGCAGGGTGTTGACGTGACTAGCCCAAGCAAACTTGTGGATATGAAGAGCGCAGGGATCATTGACCCAACGCGCGTCACCAAAGAAGCATTGCAAAATGCGGCTTCTATCGCTGGCACCAGTATGACCATGGGTGCGCTTGTCGTCGAGGTCCCTGAGCTGAAGTCAGCGCCCGCTCCTGATATGGGCGGTGGCATGGGCATGATGTAGCTCTAGCCGGGGTCCGCAGGGTGGGTGCGCACCCTCTGCTTTTAGCTTCTTGGATGCTTTCTTTGCATCTTCCGCATGCCTGCTACATATCTTTTGCGAGCGGTCTGGGTGAGCTCGGGCAGTCTCACGTATGCATTGCCAACTTCCAAGGTTAGCATCCGACTTATTTTGAGCAAGTCGTACGAGTCATTGAAGAGACCAAGCTGTCTTGTGCCGGAAAGTGCGACTTCTTTCTGCAACGACTGTGTGTCAGCATGAATCGTGGCTGAACTAGTTTCGTACAGGCGTTCGTAGTAACGGTACTCCTTACCAGCCGTACCGTTATCAAGCAAGACTGCTATTTGCCTCAGGGAAGGGGCTGGCTCAAGATGGGCGTAGCGCTTATCTAATGTGCCGATGTAGCCCCTGATAATCTGTAATGATGCAATCTTTCTGTTAAAACCATCGCTGCCTTTTGGGATATTGCGAAGAATTCGCTGTGTTGCATTCATTCTTTCCTTGAGAGTCTTCTTTTCCTGCTCTGCAAACCTACGGTTGCTACGAGAGGACAAACCGTAGCGAAGTCGTAGGTAGATTTCGTACATACTTCTTGTGATATTGACTGTCGCAATACTATGGTTTGTCTCGAGTAGATCAATACAGGCACTCAGATAATGGAGATAGGTTGCAGCAAGCGCATGTGCGTTCTTGCTTCGGGGAGAAAGTCGTTGCCGAGGTCTCGAATAAACGAGATCTTCTAGTACCTGGCGCATGTTCTCTATCTCGCGCAAAAGGTATGGATAATTTTCGAGCGTCTCAAAATTCCAAGGCAATTGACTATGGGCCAGTGCAGAGATCAACTCCTTTGAAACTGGGCTTGGAGCTTCGTATGTTGCTGCCGCATTAATATACAGTTTTTGCGTATGTTTTCCAGGTTCTAATGTCGCCGCCTTGCGTAGTTCCGCGAGAGCCAGAGGTTCTTTGCCAAGTTTTTCATAAGTTTTTGCGAGTGCAATATGCCGCGCCGCCATTGGATGTGCTGCGTCCCTGATGGCCCGTCTGAAATACCAAGCAGCAGCGCCGAAGCGCTTACGTTCGTACAGTATTAGTCCAAGATTATGCTTCGTCGTTGCAGTTCCCTGGAGAGCATTGGCGACGAAAAAGGCCAGAGTAGACCTGAATAGGCAAGAGCGTTTAGCGTAGAGTATTCCTTTGCGGTTCCAGGCAGCAGCATTCAGCGGAGAGGCTAAAAGTAGTAGATTTGCTTGCTGCTGAGCAGAGGCAATGTCTTGCGAACGCATCGCGTTATGTAGCC
>JAGOTO010000050.1:0-2389 GCA_018061705.1 Candidatus Saccharimonadota bacterium
TTTCTCGACTTCTTCCTTGTCGAGACTACCGCTCCCTTGAATGGTGATATTCTGCTCTTTACCGCTGCCCTTGTCCTTGGCAGTGACATTCAAGATTCCATTGGCGTCAATATTAAAAGTCACCTCGACCTGTGGGATACCGCGTGGAGCTGGTGGGATACCGTCGAGGATAAACCGCCCGAGAGACTTATTGCCTTCAGCCATCTCACGCTCTCCCTGCAAGACATGGACTTCCACCTGTGGCTGATTGTCTGCCGCCGTGGAGAATACTTCGGACTTGCTGGTCGGTATCGTAGTATTACGCTCGATGAGGCGCGTCATGACGCCGCCCATTGTTTCGATACCAAGACTGAGCGGTGTTACGTCCAGCAACAAGACATCTTTAACATCACCCTGCAACACACCTCCTTGGATCGCCGCACCGACTGCCACAACCTCATCTGGATTCACACCCTTCATCGGCTCCTTGCCAAAAATCTTCTGAACTTCCTTTTGGACAGCTGGCATACGGGTCATACCCCCAACGAGCACAACACTATCGATATCACTCGCCTTCAAACCTGCATCTTTAAGCGCTTTTTCGCATGGCTCTGCTGTCTTCTTTATAAGGTCTCCGACGAGATCCTCTAGCTTGGCTCGCGTTAACTTGTGCTCAAAATGTTTCGGTCCGTCGGCATCGGCAGTCAAGAACGGCAGATTAACATCTACTTCTTGAGCTGTACTCAACTCGATCTTGGCTTTCTCTGCTTCGTCACGCAGACGCTGCATTGCGGCATTATCATCTCTGATATCAATACCGTGTTCCTTTTTAAACTCATCAGCAAAGTAATTCACAATCAAGCGATCGAAGTCCGCGCCGCCGAGATGGGTATCGCCGTTGGTGCTCTTGACCTCAAAGACACCATCGCCTAGCTCAAGCACGGAGACATCAAATGTACCACCTCCTAGATCATAGACGACAATCTTTTCATCTGCCTTCTTTTTATCAAGGCCGTAGGCCAGTGCAGCCGCAGTCGGCTCATTGATGATCCGCTTCACTTCGAGACCGGCGATTTTACCGGCGTCTTTTGTGGCGTGGCGCTGTGAATCATCAAAATATGCTGGGACTGTAATGACCGCTTCGGTAACTGGCTCGCCCAAGAATGCCTCGGCATCGGCTTTGAGTTTACCGAGGATCATAGCGCTGACTTCCTCCGGACTGTACTCCTTACCTGCCATCTCAACCTTGGTACTATTGCCGTTTTTTACGATCTTGTAGCCCATAAGTTTGAGGTCGCGCTGAACTTCTTTATCCTCAAAGCTACGTCCGATCAGACGTTTAACTTCATAAATAGTGTCCTTGGGGTTTGTAACCTGCTGGCGGCGTGCAATCTGGCCCACCAGTCGCTCACCTTTCTTATTGACCGCCACTACGGACGGCGTCGTACGGTTACCTTCACTATTGGCTATAATCTCAGCCTTTCCGGACTGCATAACGGCCATAGCGCTATTGGTTGTACCCAGATCGATCCCGATAATTTTTCCCATTTCTAGTTCCTTTCTAATATATTATTTACTAGCAGACAGATCATTAGAGTGCTAAAGTACGTCTCATTATAGCAATTAGCACTCTCATGTCAAGAGTGCTAGAATATTTAAGAAGGCCTGCCTTTCTCATCACGGTGAAATAAATTCATCCGTGATCCTCCTCCTGCCCTAAAGCTCGACGATCGTCTCAGTTTGCTAGACACAAAAATACTGGAAGGCTTTGCTGAGCTATCATCATGACAGCAAGGGCTATGTTCTCCTACGGTCTTTCGGGTGTGCGTAAATACGGAGAACTCGAGCTACGGTCTACTTGGCGGCCTCTTGTGAATTTAGGTCGTTTTTACCCGGACCATAGCATGGCGGATTACATCATCGCCGAGGCGATAACCACTTTGAAGCTCTTCGCTCACTATTTCTTGATCACCATCGCCCTCTTCCATACTGACTGCCTCGTGCAATCGTGGGTCAAATGGCTCACCAACGGTTTTAATGCGTTTGACACCGACGTCGGCAAGTGTCTTCTCGAACTGCCTAACAATGCCTTCGATGCCTTTTACGTATTCATTGCCCTTGAGATCTTCTGGGATGTGCTTAAGCGCGCGCTCGAAGTTATCGATGACAGGCAGCAGGTCTTTGACTACGCTCGATTTCACGGCAGAACGAAGTGAAGTGATTTGTTCTTCGTGACGGCGGCGAAGATTTATCGCGTCTGCACGTTCCCTCTGTAGCGCTTCGGTCATCTGCGCGTTTTCGGCCGCGAGCTGCTCGGCAATTTTCGCGTAATCGGTATCTTGCTTCTTTTTTGTCATTTTACTCCCATCTCCTGACATTCTTTAGGGTATGTATCAATGCAAACAGTTGC
>JAGOTO010000050.1:2489-4561 GCA_018061705.1 Candidatus Saccharimonadota bacterium
GTCATCTGCGCGTTTTCGGCCGCGAGCTGCTCGGCAATTTTCGCGTAATCGGTATCTTGCTTCTTTTTTGTCATTTTACTCCCATCTCCTGACATTCTTTAGGGTATGTATCAATGCAAACAGTTGCGTATCAAGTTCCTGGTTGCCTTGTTGTACAAACACTTCTCTTGCACCAAACACTAAAGCACCTCCTCAAGCGTTCTCCCGGCATGTGCGACCAGGGACATGACATCGCGGTAGCTTTGGCGCGTTGGGCCAAGCGTGCCGATATAGCTGTGGTCGCTAAATGGACTGCGGAAGCGACTGATGATTAAGCTGACATCGGCACTCCGGCCAATAGGATTTTCGGCCCCTATATAGACACTCAGGGGTTGATTTGGCGCGGCTTCACGCAACCATGGCTCGAGGTTATCAAGTAAACGGGCTACCTGTTGTACTTGGGCTCCGCCGTGAAACTCTGGCTGACCAAAAAGGTTGCTCAGTCCGGAAATGTACAGCTGGTTACCGATGGTAGCAAGACCAAGATTGTGTGTTAATTCGACAAGTGTATCGACTGCGTTCCGGATAGCACGCTCCGGCAAACCACCACCCTCAAGCCGCGCCGCCAAAGCACGTTCCGCCCCTCGCTCTGGCTGTGAGTCTTCTGCCTCAGTCAGATTGTTGACATAAAACCGATACCCTTTGTCTGTCGGTATTCGCCCAGCACTGGTATGCGGTTGTCGGATATACCCTTTTGATTCAAGCTCGACCATTTCGGCTCGGATTGTGGCGCTGGATACATTGAATGCTTTTGCCAGCAAACTGCTGCCTACCGGGACTGCAACCTCAGCATATTGCTCGATAATTGCCGTTAATATTTGCTTTTGTCGTGGACTCATTGTATAATGATATCACACTGGCACTCAAATGTCCAGAGTGCCAAACATGTTACTCTATGCCGCGGCCAGCCTTCAGCTCTGCGAGTATCCTCTCAGCCCAGATATGATAGCTCTTGTCGATCTGATTGAACTGATCTTGGTTGCGGGCAATTGATTCTGCTGCTCGAACTGCGTCAGTCAGTTCCTCGTTGACGATAAAGTGATAATACGGCTTGCTCAATGCCTCTTGAAGCTCCATAATAGCACTCTCACGACGCGGCGGCCACGCTTGCAAGAAAGCCTCGTCGGTCGGATATCGATTTCGCATTCGACGAATCCATTCATCGTAGCTCGGTGGTACAACGAATATTGCAACAACATTATCAGACATGTTCTTGAATGTCTGAACCCCCTGGACGTCGACATCGACAATTGGGATCATACCCTCTCCTGAGGCTTTTGAGACCTCCTCGGCTAACAGCCCATTGATATGTCCGTGCACCGGGGCGACTTCGAGGTATGCGCCGTCTCGTACCTTCGCAAGAGCTGTTTCTGTGGTCAAAAAATGATAGTCGACGCCGTCACGCTCAAGAACCCCATTATTTTCCCGTGGAGCCCGGGTAGTACTGGTTATGAGGTCATGGAACTTACCCGTCTTGACCAATTCGTTCATGATTGCATTTTTGCCCGCACTCGTTATACCGGCGAAGATAACCAGCTTTTTTTTCCGCAACGTATCGATAGCATCCTGGCTTGGTTGGTAGGATCTTAATTGTGAAACAAGATCGTATTGCATGTACCTGTTATAGCAGATCTCGGCAGGCACACAAAATATTTGTCAGTAAGCACCGGCCTACTACCTGGGCTGTTGAGCTACCCTTACCGCTTGGATGATTGCCAACCTGTCGAGCTAGCGAGCGTCCTTCTACCTAACTACCCTTGTTCGGCTCAGGGATTCATATGGCGCTCTGCCCGGACGAAACAATAGACAGAATCCATACCAACCGACCAATATGTACGATAGGCAAAGTGCTCCATATCCCAGTAAGTTAAGTGGGCTATCAGGAAACAAAAATGCATGCCAAATCGCAAAGTGAGCCAGTTCCCATGGTGCAAATTTCATTACATTTCTGATCACTGACTGGGGCAATGTCATTCTGCCCGGGCCAGTGCTCTGTACCTTGAGTCGAGTAAGTCTCTTGCCTACTGTATGCC
>JAGOTO010000051.1 GCA_018061705.1 Candidatus Saccharimonadota bacterium
GCGATCGCGCCTGACGCGTCTGTGACGGTTAGTGTCACGATGTATGTCCCTTTTCGTTTAAAGTCATGGCGGGTGCTCGAGCCTCCAGCGCTCCTGCTGCCATCTCCAAAGTCCCACGAATATGTAAGTGAGTCATTTCGATCAACGTCGTATGTTTCTGATATGAACTGATAACTCTTACCCGCTCGTGAGACACTTGTAGCGCTCAGGCTTGCGATGACGGGTGTGTCATTCACCGACGAGACCGAAATAGTGCTAACCCTGGTGTAGCTGCCCGCGCCGTCGCTAATCGTCGTGTAGAGATAGAATGATCCAAAAATATTTTCGTTTGGGGCAATTGTCACCGTCCCGTCTTGGTTTACAGTGACACTTGCATTGGGTGTGCCAACCCGAGCATCAGTAACCCGGAGTTGGTCGCCATCAACGTCGCTGACGCCAGCCAATGGGTTGATAGTGATAGGAGTATCCTCACTTGTGCTCCATGAAGATGATGTCCAGACAGGCGCATCGTTTTGAGGTGCCACGCTTATTACCACTGTGGCGCTTGAGCTAGCCCTTCCGTCGTTTACTGTGTATGTCAAGGAGTCAGTACCGTTGAAGTTTGGATTTGGCTGGTATGTTATGACGCCTGCACTCAAGTATGCGGTACCATTCTGTGGTTGAGATACGCTGACATCCAGATTGTCCTTGTCCCTATCGCTAATATGCGGGTAGGTATCGATCTGTGCAAAAGAATCTTCAGTAGCCGTCGCGGTGATTGCTCCTGCGACAGGGGCGGTGTTGAGGAATTTGATCGTAGCATACCCGGTCACCCCCTCGCTGTACTGATCGCTGACAGTGTACTGGATGGTCACGGTAGTGTTTTTGATCATAGACCCGTTGATCGTGTAAATTTTAAACTGTCTGTCTCCATCGTATGACCAGGATAACGGATAATCGAGTTGTGACAATACGATATGTAAACCGTCCGCATCCGCATCACTGATAACTGATCGAAGGTCGAGGTCATAGGAATACGTGTTGAGAGTTGATAGCTCGATGTCTTGGACAGACGGCGCCGTATTGTTTTCTTTTACGGTGACGGTTTGGTAGAGTCGTGACGTAGACGTATTGCCGAGGTTATCGGTAACTGTCACTGTTGGGCGAAACGAGCCAACGCCATAGGTGTGCGATACGACCGCACCCTCGCCAGTGGTGCCATCGCCGAAATTCCAGACATACGAGACAATATTTGCGCCACCGCACGCGAAAGAGTTGCTCGCATTGAGCTCGACAGTGGTCGACTGCACTCCAGTCGGATCTCCGCCCATGCCGTACGTCGCATAAACGCCGAATCCGTCGATGGGACACGACGGCCCAGCCGCTAGAACTGGGAAGGTGCCAGCGAGCGGCGCGCACAACAAGGCTGCCGCTACCAGGCCCGGAAATAAGCGATGAGTTGGTTTGAACTGCTTCATAGTGCTCCTTGTCGATAATCGTTGCTATAAACGCGTTGTCTGATGATCTGAGTCTACCGCACAGAAGCATTATTAACAATAAGCAAGTTGGCCGCAGTGAAACTATCACAGCGCTACGATCAGAAACCTAAGATCGATACTGGGAGCTAGTGGATTCGGGTTTTTAGCCTCAGATTGGATAGGTATTGCTCTGGTGTGATTGAAGGGTGAGCACACAGATATGCAATGTGCTTGTCGACAAATGACACGCTATGATCGGGATAGATATCTCCGTTTGGGCTGTACGATGATGTCGTGGTAAAGGTGTCGCAATCCATCATTGCCTGAAGCTTTTCACGGAATTTCTTGCCCTCCTCTGTTTGGAGGAAACTACTGACAGGAATGGTGGTGGCCATAGAGGCTCCTTTGGGGACGTTATTTTTCTATGAAGGTGTATGCATACCCGATGCGGCCCGCTCTTCCAGCTCGGCCAACCCGGTGGATATAATCGTCGTAGCTCTGAGGCTGTGTGTAGTTGACGACATGCGTGATATCTGCAACATCAAGGCCACGTGCTGCAACATCAGTCGCTACAAGTATCCTAAAGGTATTGTCTTTGAAGCTTCGGAGAGCACGCGCTCGTTGAGCTTGGCTCTTTCCTCCATGAATGCTGGCTACGTTGAAGCCACGGGCTGCAAGATCCTTCTCAAGTCGCTCCACGCTACGCTGAGTTGCGTCGAAGATTATAACCTTCTCTGTTTCGGGTAGAATAAGAAGATCGTGAAGCTTCTCTTGCTTATCTGTCTTGTCACCGTATTTGATAACATCTTGGTGCACATTTTCACTCGTTGCGCTTGCCTTGACTGTGACCATTTCGGCGTTGGGCGAAAATGTCTTGATAAGATTGCTGACCCGAGTGTCCATCGTTGCTGAGAAGTAGAATGACTGTCGTGTCGGTGACAACTGGCTGAGCAAAAGACGGACATCATTTACAAAGCCCATGTCTAGCATTCGGTCAACTTCGTCGAGAACAACAAGGTTAAAGCTTCCGAGAGCCAGAGTCTTTCTCTCGATATGGTCTTTGATGCGTCCTGGTGTTCCGATTACTATTCGGGGGCGTGCTCGTAGGTCGCGGAGTTGCGGACCGTAGGCCATTCCACCGAGCAGTAGTGCACCAGTGAAGCCGCCATTTTTGCCCATCTGTCGGCATTCAGCATCGATTTGTTGCGCTAGTTCTCGAGTTGGTGCCACAATGAGCACACGAGAGTTACGGTCGGTCATGAGCCGGTTGATAATAGGGATTGCAAATGCAGCAGTTTTCCCCGTCCCAGTGCTAGCGATGCCGATAACATCTTTGCCTGCGAGACCGAGAGCGATGGTTTGATCCTGGATCGGTGTCGGCGTGACATATCCTTTCGCTGCAATGCTGTTTTGGAGTCTTTGATCCAGAACGAAATCGCTAAAAATATGTTTCGCAACGTACGAATCTGCTTCAGGGGGGTTGGCAATTTTGACAAATCGTTCAGGGTTGATATATTTGCCCGCGCCACGAGCTCTACGCTGTGGCTTTGGTTTGGCATAGGGTGATCGGCTGCTTTTGTAAGCAAACCCGCGTCTTGATGATACTGGCATAAGAGAAGTAATCCTTTACTTAGGTAGATGATGTAATATTTCGGTGACGAGCAAACTCAAACAGACCGCTCATCATATTGCCTACATGACACCGAAGCACTAACCTACCATCCTTGGGATCATAGAAACAATTACATTAATATTAGCATAAAAAATATCCAGCCGCAAGAGGGCATGCCGGGTTGTACTGGAATCATTTGATATGATAAACGAGTAAGCAGAAAGGAAGAGACCGCAATGCGTGAGAATAAGACAAAGCCAACCGCGATAAGCCCTGATGATTATGTTGCGAGTGTCGGCAGCGAACAACGCCGATCGCAAGGGCAAAAACTCCTTGCCATAATGCGAGAGGTGACAAGTACGGAGCCGCGAATGTGGGGCCCGAGTATGATCGGCTTCGGCGAGTATCACTATAAGGGCAAATCTACTGAGGGTGATTGGTTTAGGGTCGGATTTTCTCCGCGTACATCGGCACTGGTGCTCTACGGACTTGTCTACTACGACGAGGCAGAGAGCAATAACCAACTGCTCAATAAACTCGGCACGTTTAAACGAGGCAAAGGGTGCATCTATGTTTCATCGCTGGAAAATATAGATGAGACTGTTTTACGGAAAATGATTCACGACGCATATTTTCACGATAACCAAGGCGAGGCATGAGCGTAGACGAGTACATAGCGGGATTTGACGGACCAGTCCAGCGGCGCCTGCAAAGAATTCGGGATATCATCCTGCGCTGTGCTCCAGAGTCTGTGGAATCAATCGCGTATGCAATGCCAGCCTATAAGCTTTGCGGTACGCCGCTGGTATATTTTGCAGGCTACCCAAAACACATTGGACTATACGCGACGCCGAGTGGTCATGCGGCGTTTACGAAAGAGCTAGCCGCTTATAAGCAAGGTAAGGGATCGGTGCAATTCCCGCACGATGCCCCCTTGCCCATTGACCTTATCGAGAAAATGGTTATGTATAGGGTCAATGACATCGGCAACGGCCCGACGCCGCGCGCAGCGCGTCCCCGGTGAAGCTCACCTCTGTGAATGTAATGTTCCCAGGTGAAGTGCTGTACGAAAACGAACTAGGCAGATGGCTTCGGGCGATGCGGGCAGCCTGCCCAGCAACAGGGTCGACGCATTCCGGAGGTCATTTTGGATATACCGACTTCAATTCTTCGCTGCCTGGTCTCCGGTTTTTTCGCTTCCTCAATCCAGCAAATCCACTCATTGCGAGCCAGGGGCGTAATTGATTCCCAAAGTGTTTTTGCGGTAGGTACTGCTACGATGGCGGCCGCGAAATCATCTGGTACTTTGTGTACTACCCCTGCAGAAAGATCGTGAGTCATAAGCTTATTGTAACGATTCGGAAGCGCTTTGACTAATAGAGCGATATATCTGTGCCTCTCGTACGTTCTATAGCATTACGGCTGCTGGATTAGTTAGGGAGCGTTAGGGTTTGAACGTTGGCTGTTCTGTCGATGGTAACTGGCTTGTAA
>JAGOTO010000052.1 GCA_018061705.1 Candidatus Saccharimonadota bacterium
AAGCGCATCTGCTTTGTTCGGCTCGTCAAACACGGCACTCGCCTGGTTGGCTCCAGCATACTCTCCCATCAGGCTCATTAGACGTGCCAGTACGCGGTCGTTTTGGAGACGGGATTGACCCTTGTTAAATCGGGATACTGCGTCGGTAAAAAGCCCGTGACGCATACTGGTTTTGCGAATGGTATACATGTCAAACGTGGCACATTCGAGAACGATATTTTTGGTTTCAGCAGAAACCTCACTAGTAATGCCACCCATGACGCCAGCCATCCCAACTGGCCCCTCGGCATCGACGATAACGATATCATCGTCGGACACATCATAGGTCTTGCCGTTGAGCAACGAGACTTTTTCGCCCGATCTACCCAAACGAACACCGAGCGCATGTCCACGCAATGTATCATAGTCATAAGCATGAGTCGGCTGAGCAGTGACGAGCATGATGTAATTGGTTAGATCGACGACATTGTTGATCGGCTTAGCGCCGAGTCGTACCAGCTCACACTGGAGCCAAAATGGGCTTGGCTTGACCGTTACCCCGCTCAGAACAACCGCCATGAAACGCGGCGCCTTATCGGGCGCATCATTTGTCACGGTCAGGGGCAACGCGTCTGCGGACCCAAATGATGGTTTCGCCCAATACCACTCCGGGTTCACAAACCGCTGTTCGGCGACGTCCTCACCATCATGCGGTAATCCCTTTATGATGGCGGAAATTTCGCGGGCAACGCCCAGCTGACCGAAGCAGTCCGGTCGATGTGTGAACATCTTGTTTTCGATATCGATAATAGTATCGTCAAGCCCAAATGTTTCGGCGAAGTCGAGTCCTGGGTTCAGCTCTGCCGGAGTGTCAGACGGCGGTAAGTCGGCTTGGGTAATTTCGAGGATGCCCTCGTGGCTACCTCCAATCGCAAGCTCAGCCGGGCTCGCGAGCATACCATGACTCATAACACCACGAATTTCACGCGCCCCCAAGACGAATGGATCGGACGTATCGGCACTTGACGGAACCGTAATACCAGGGGGCAGCCAGGCGACCATGAGCCCTTCACGGACGTTTGGCGCACCACACACAACCTGGACATATTCAGAATTCTGAATTCTGAATTCTGAATAGTTGGAAGATTTTCCGGGGTCTATCTCGCAGATATGCAGATGGTCACTATCGGGATGTGGGACGCATTTCACCACCTTTGCGATAACAATACCCTGATACTTGGCGCTAAAGTCTACCACTTCCTCGACACCGCCCAGTTGCTCATTGATGCGACGTACCAGTTCGTCTACCGATGGTAATTCAAAATCAACATATTGGCGAATGGTGTTGAGGCTGACTTTCATGATACGGCTCCCCATTCAAGTGAATATTTCTGTGTTTTTCCATTGCCAAAATCCCCAAATGCGAACCAGACAGACACACGGATGACATACATGGTATATTCGCCGCTACCGAGCATCGCTTGCAATGATTTTTCGTCACGACCGTGCTGGCGAGCGTAGTTCTGGATTTGATCTGGACTTGGGTCAACAAATTGATACGCCGAGCCTTCAAAATAGATACCGCGAGGAGGCGCCGCTTTATCGTGTTGCATGACAATACTGCCTGCAACAGCAGGATTATGTGCGACTTCTATGGCGTGACTGGAGTCTTTACGAGAGATAAAATACAAATTAAGTGCGTCATCGTATATAAAATTGACCTCGCATACCCGGGGTTTATTGTCATGCGAAGTACCGAGAGACAGATGCGGTGTCTTTGCTATATACTCACGTACTATTTTTTCTACATCCATTAAAATTGCTCCAAAAAGTCTAGTTTAGCGCTTTCAAAGTGGCGAATGTCTTCGATCCCATTCTTCATCATAACGAGTCGCTCAACGCCACTTCCCCAAGCGAAGCCAGTGTACGTCGTCGGGTCAATATCGGCGGCGCGGAGAACGTTCGGATGAATCATGCCGCAGCCGAGCAGCTCAATCCAGCCTGATTGCGAGCAGATGTTGCAACCTTCCCGATCGCAAAATGGACAACTTAGGGCAAACTCAAAGCTTGGCTCGGTAAATGGGAAGTAAAATGGGTTGACCCGTACTTCAAGTTTTTTAGCGTAATATTCTTCCAGGAAAGTTTGTAACGTGGCAATAAGCTGCCCGGCGTGTACTCCTTTGCCGACATAGACACCCTCGAACTGATAAAACGTGTGCTCGTGGCGAGCGTCTAGATCTTCGTTGCGGAAGACTCTGTCGGGCACAAGCACTGCGATAGGCCTGCCCTTTTCAAGATTTGCTGCGTATTTTCGGAGCACTCGATTCTGCATGGTGCTGGTATGTGCCGGAGCGATAAAGGGCTCGCCGTCCCGGTCTGTCTGGACTGTCATAAACGTATCGTAATCGTCCCGTGCCGGATGACCCTTCGGGAAGTTTAACGTCTCAAACATGTGGTATTGATCATCGATTTCCCGTGACTCCTCTGTGACGAATCCCATACGCTCAAAAATGTCGATAATACGGTCGATCTCTTGCGTTAGGGGGTGGACGCTGCCCTGCATAGCCGGTAGCAAATTTGGTAGTGGTGCATTGAGATCCATAGGAGCTGTCACGTCTATGGACGGCAGGTCGACTGCCGCATCGGCCGCAGCATCAACCATGGCCTGAAGTTCATTTTTCAGCTCGTTTAGCTCCTTACCGAAGGACGGTTTCACTTCATTTGGGAGCGTACGCAGCCGCGCATAGAGCGCCCCGAGCTCTGGAGCACGCATAATCACCGCTTTATCGGTAAGCGTTTGAACTCGCTGACTCAGCGACACGGAAGCCTGTTCGATTTCGGGGTGCTGATAACTCATCTAGCCGTTAGTATAAGATGTATGAACGCCTCCGTAAAGCTTGATTGAAATATTGGGCATGACTCGTTAATGCGACGCCCGTTTTTGTTCGCCGCGCCTCGCTCAAATGGCTACAGTAGCGCCTCGATGTCTTGATCGAGGTCGGATGCGTCCAAAGTCGCCTCGAGTTCTTTGTCTGCTTGGTTGAGCGTAGAATCAACCGCTTTCAGTTCTTGGGACTGCGGCTTCGGCAAATCGGTTGATGAAGCATTTGTGCTGGGGCGAGCTGAATTCGACTCCCGATCGCTATCCTGGGAGCTATACACCTTATAACCGGTAAAGCCGACGACGGCTAGAATCGCGACAACTAATAGCGCGACAATGTGTCCGATACCAACCTGCGAGAGTCGTCGCATTTATAGGCCCCTCGATGATCGTCGATCATCGTCTTCAGATGCACCCATAGAGCTGGCGTCTTCAGACTGAGCAAGCGCTACCACTATGTCTTTGATCGCTATGCGATATTCATGAAGCGACTGGCGCGCTTCCTTGGCGGCATCTCGAACAGTGCTCAGCTTGACGACAGTATCCGGCTTTGTGCAGTCAAAGTTTTGCGCCACTGACTTCAGGGCCGAAACTGCTTCGGTAGCGGCGAGCCGCTTATCGTTGGCGGCAGCGATTAGCTCGTCGTAGTTTGCGAGCGGCAGATTGTACTGCGTTTGGTATGACTGAACTTTTGCAAATGTTTCATCGAGCTTCGCTTGGTGTTTTTCGGCGGACTGGATAAATGCGCTCAGCTTATTGTTGATGGCATTTTGTCTATTCTCGCAAACTGTTTTACGCTTCGCATCGGATGAAGTAGTCCGACCTTTTTCACTCCTGCGTTGTTCAATTTCTTTCTCGACCGTGGACTGCATATCGCTCACCCGGCGCTCTGTCTCATCTTTTATCTGCGGCGTAGCCTCAGTTGTTGTGTTTCGAGTGGGGTCGGTGTCGTTTTCGGTTGCCCCAACGGAGCTTGCACTAAGTGGTATTGCGACAAAGACTATGGCCAAGGCCACAATGATAGACCTCTGAAGCACTGAGCGAGAAATATTCATATATGCGAGATCCTCTACTTATGTTTTACGAGTTGAGTAAGCATTAGTATAGCAAACCTACCAAGAATACAATATTGTTCGATGATTTTCCCAGATATAAAGTAGCATTTATTACAACGCTTACTCGGTTGACTCTGGACTCAAAACGTAGACAGCACTGATATCGCGGTAAAGGTTGTCATAATCAAGCCCATACCCGACAACAAACTCTGGACCAATATCGAAACCGATATACAAATCATCGCCAAGTTCAGCAGACGGTACGGCGAGCTTGGACGGCTTTCTCAACAACGAAGCAACAGCAAGTGATGCTGGCTGCTGAGCCCTGAGCTCGCCAAGCAACACGCTGAGCGTTTTCCCTGTATCGACAATATCCTCTATGACGAGGACGTGTTTACCAGTAACTGGGTGTGTCAAATCGCTGATCTTCTTGATTTCTCCGGTGCTCCCTGTACCCTGATAGCTGGCTAGGTGGATTGTATCTGAAGTCATGGCGAGTCCTAAGGCAGAATTAGCACGAGCAACAGCGCGCCTGAGGTCCGAAGAAAAATGCAGTGAGCCATTGAGTACAGTGATAGTATGTAACGCCCCTCTTGGTTCATAGGCCTGGGCG
>JAGOTO010000053.1 GCA_018061705.1 Candidatus Saccharimonadota bacterium
GGTTATAACAATACAGTCATTCGCCAGGACGTATTCCCAAACACAGTAGAAAGCTACCGTGCGTTTTTGGCGGGGCTCGAGACATTGGGTTTTGACAATGGAATAAAGGACTCGAAGTCAACCGAAGCCGGTAAGTGTCCGCTGAGAAAAAGATATGTATATTCCATGACAAACGGCAGCAGCCAGGTATTTCGGTACTGGTCGACATCTTGCGGTAAGGGAACCTCAGGCGCCCAGGTAGCGTCAGTTCAGACGCTTTTCCGGCGACAAATTCCATCGGCAGTATACAATGATGTATACCGACAGTTTGAAGTTGATAATTAAATCTGTCGGTAGAAAGCACTTGGCTAGTAGTGATAAAGGCAATTGTATTTGATCTATACGGCGTACTTGGGCTAAATGGATGGCAAAGTTTCAAAGTAAAGCACTTTAGTGATCGCCCGGAAGATTGGCAGGAACTTCGTGCTCTTGGCCAGAAGGTTGACGCTGGAGTGGTTGGCGATGATGTGTTTGTCGAGGCCATTGCTCGCGTTACCGGGGAGACCAATGCGACGGTGCGATATCAGTTTGAGCACACGCAACCCAATCTAAAATTGCTGGCATTTATCAAAAATGAACTTAAGCCGTACAAAATTGGATTATTAAGCAATGCTGGGCATAATGTCGTGTCGGGCATTTTCACTCCCAGCCAGCAAGAGCTATTCGATGCTGTGGTGCTATCGGCGTTTATCGGTTTTACCAAACCCGATCCACGAACCTTTCACTCGATATGCCTACAGCTTGATGTTGATTTTAACGAGGCAATAATGGTTGATGATCAGATAGGACATTTGGAGCAAGCCCGATGCTTGGGGATGCATACCGTGCTCTATGAATCCGCTCAACAAACGATGCAAGATATCAGAAAGGCTCTTGGGGTATGATACGAGCAATAATTTTTGATTGTTTCGGTGTAGTAATTACCGATGAGCTGAAAGAGATCCGTGCAGATTTGGCGCGTACCAACCCCGATGCTGCAGCAGAGGTGAGCGATATTCTGGCAGCGAATAATAGAGGATACATCGGGCCGGACGAGTCGAGCAGCCGGATTGCGGCCATCCTTGGACAGAGTTTGGACCAATTCCGAACCGTTGTCGCCAGGCGTGAGATAAAAAACGCTGCACTACTCGAGTATATTCCAACATTACGCTCTGTCTACAAAACGGCAATGCTCAGTAATGTTGCGCTGAGCAGTCTGAATAGACGGTTCCCAGAGCATGAGCTACGCCAGTATTTTGACGTCGTCGTTACCTCTGCCGAAATCGGCCACGCCAAGCCAGACCCAGAAGCGTACATACTGGCGGCCGATAGACTTGGCGTTCGACCTGACGAGTGCGTTTTCACTGACGACAAAGAATCATTTTGTGATGCCGCTGAGTTGTGCGGCATGAGGGCAATCGTCTATAAAAGCTTCGAGCAATTTCAGGGCCAGCTCGATACAATGCTCACCCAAAAGTAAGAAGTTATACGATCGGCATAACCAAAGCAGCCTACTTATTTCGCGCGTCGGTAGTTTATCTGACCCGAAACACGAGCCGTTTCTCGGTAGATGCTGCCTTCTGTATGGCCGGAGCGTTCAAGCGGAGGGTCCCTATGAGGGACGAGCTGTTACCAGCTATGAGGATAGTTCGCTGTTGCAGAGTAACCTGCACTTCTTGATCGTAATGTCTGCGCACGTAGTTCTTGATAGCTGTCGCTTCAGGTGGAACATCAAAATCTTTGCCCCTCAGTATGTCCCTAATTCCGTCCATGAAGCATCAGTATCGTGCAATGCACTCAATCGATCAAGCGAAACGAAGCATTTATAATTGTCTCATTGCTGTTCAATCCCTCACCGCGTGAGAATGAATCGAGTTGGAGTACAATAGAGAAAATGCCAGAATTACCAGAGGTTGAAACGATTCGACGAGGACTACTGAGTCTTATTGTCGGCAAAACTATTGCTCGTGCGAGCAACTACCAAAGTCCAAAAAGCTTTCCGAATGCCTTAAGCGATGTAGAGATGTTTTTAATCGGTGCGAAAGTCACAGCCATACGGCGCCGAGCAAAGATGGTCCTGGTGGATCTTTCTAGCGGCTATACGTTAGTGTGTCATCTGAAGATGACCGGTCAGATCATCGTGGTTCAAGATGGGGGCCGGTGGGGTGCCGGACACCCAAACGATAGCTTTATACATGAGTTGCCCGACAGATCCACGCGCGAATGCATTGATTTCACTGACGGCACTCGGTTATTCTTTAACGATCAACGCAAATTCGGTTGGATAAAGTTGTGCCCAACTAGCGAGGTACCGAATATCGATTTTGTGAGGAAGCTCGGCCCGGAGCCACTGGAGGATTCCTTCACTGGTCAAGTACTTTATGAGCGGTTGCAGCGGCGAAAAAACACGAGCATCAAAGCAGCTTTGCTCGATCAGACGGTACTAGCGGGAGTAGGTAATATCTATGCCGATGAGTCGTTATGGATGGTACGTGTACACCCGGCAACCCAGGTGAAAAATGTGTCTCCAGAACAGATAAACGCGCTTGCATCCGCGGTGAAATCGGTCATGAACCTCAGTATCGAAAAAGGTGGCAGCACTGACAAAAACTATGTGAACGCTGAAGGCAAAAAGGGGAGTTATCTCAGCTTTTCCAATGTCTTTCGGCGTGAAGGCCAACCCTGCCCGCGCTGTGGCACGGCCATCATAAAAATCCGTGTTGCCTCCCGCGGCACCCACGTATGCCCCAACTGTCAGAAAATTGACAAACAAGCACTAGTATGATATTATCTATACGTACTAATACGAAAATAAAATCATGCCAGAAACAAACTACGCCAAAAAGCTGCCTACACTACCGTCGTATATACTCGATTTAGTTACCTCAAAACCTTCTGAGTTGCCACCCTGGGGTATATTTACTGATCACCAGGACGATAGCGCACGAGGTAGCGGCCCGTATCCTGGTAAGGCCGAACCATATATATTGCGTATATTGCGGCCGGATAATTCTCGTCTCCCCTCCGGTGATTCTTTTGGCTTGACCGAATCTGGCAGCAGCACTTTAGCGCCGTTTAGTAAAGTGGCGTTTAGAGCTTGCGCAAAAGTTGCTTCACCGCGGAATTATTTGGTAGGCGGTAGTTTGCGAGGGTGCGGCCGCGGCCGACTTTGATCGTGTAAGTGTACGAGGGGAGCGCAGCAAACATTTCTTCGTCAGTAGCGTCATCCCCGATGGCCAGGATGAAGTCATGATCTCCAAGCAGCCATTCTTGCGTAATATGACCTTTGCTCACATCAAGATGGCGGATCTCAAGCACTTTTTTGTCTTCGCGGAGCTGTAGCTTCTCCTGGTCGGCAATTGGTCTAAGGATTTTTTTAAGAATAACCAAATGTTTTTGGGAGTAGAAAGGTGATGCATTTCTGTAATGCCAGGCGATACTCCATTCTTTGCGTTCTACGGTAGATCCCGGGGTTAGGGCGGCATAGTGATCAAAAAGCCTGCTGACTTTTTTCTCCCATCCGAGTGAATTTTGATTGGTCCTTTTCCAGTTTTTTTGGTTTTGGAGTCTTATGAAGCCTCCATGCTCGGCCACAAGAGTAACGGGAAGATCGCCGAGCCATTTTGAAAGATCTGCGCGTGACCTCCCGCTAACGACTGCAACGTGGTTGCGGGGGTCTTTGCCTAGTCGCTTCAGTGCAGAAATTGTTTGTTTGGAAGGTTTGACATCCTCAGGGTTGGCCATTATGGGCTCAAGAGTGCCGTCGTAATCAAAAAGCAACAACCGTCGACGGGATTGGTGATAGTCTGCGATAAGTTCGGCCGTTACCGAGGGACTGACTGCCCGGGTAACCCGGATATTTGGGGTGGGTACCGATTGTTCGAGTGTCTCCATAAATCCTTTTGCCCATGAGTCTATGGTGTGCTTGCTCAGATATCGTTGCATCTTTTTGGTCCTGTGCCACAGGCCAGCGGGTGTGAGCGTCAGTGCTTCTGACAGTCCAGTGACGAGGCTGCGGAGTTTGTAGGGATTGACGAGAATGGCATCTTTAAGCTCCTCTGCTGCTCCGGCGGTCTCGCTCAACACGAGTATGCCGTCGCTTTTTGGGTGGCTCGCCAGGTACTCTTTGGCAACCAAGTTCATACCGTCTCGTATGGGGGCAATAAACGCGACGTCGGCTCGTTGATAAAGCGCTGCGTATTGAGCAAAATCTTTGGTAGAGAATATAACTTCCACCGGCTTCCATCGCTTGTCACCAAACCGGCTATTTATTTGTTCAATGAGTTGCTCGACATCAACCCGAAGCTTTTGATAGGCAGCAATGTCAGTCCGTGATGGCATCGCCTGCATGACCATAACAACCTTATTGTGAAGTTGTGGGTTCTCCGCGAGGAGCATACGGTACGCTTTGAGGCGGCCGACAAGACCCTTGGAGGGGTCGAGCCGATCGATGGTCAAGATAACTTTTTTGCCCCGGTATTTCCA
>JAGOTO010000054.1 GCA_018061705.1 Candidatus Saccharimonadota bacterium
CCCATCATGAAACAATTTATGCAGTCTGCTCACGACCGAGCTGGGGCTGCCGATAACTGGAAAGAGCCAGCTGGCATAAAAACCGCTGCAGCGTTTGTCAACCGGAGCAAGAATGGTATTGGGCAAATCGTCCCGAGTCGATCGACCGACCTATACCCTTCGTGGTTCGTCGGTCGAACTACCGCTAGCAATGAGACCCTCGACAAAGTGAGCAATAAACTTGCGACAGACTGCACCCCACAACTCGCAAGAATCAATGCCGCAAACAGCAACGCAGCAAGTTGGAATGTTGATGTATTCTCTGGAGGGAGTACAGGAGGCAGTGCACCAGCTGCAGGCAAGGATGATGTTCACAATTGCAACGACACACAGCCCTCTGTCAGTATTACCGCCGTCAATGGCAGCGCCAATGGCTCGGGCGGTTCACTGGTCTGCCCAATTTCAGGGTGTACCGTTATGGTCCATGTCGAAAAGGGCACGCACCCATTAACCGATAGTGCTCGCGCCAGCTTCCCAGGGACGCTTTCACTCATCGTCAATGGCCAATCAGTGCAGTCGCAAGGTGTCAATGCTAGTGGTGACTATCAATTTACATTCCAGCCGCCGGCTGATTCAGCCGACAACATACAGCTTGGCGTACAGGTGACCGACAGTGTCCTCTACCAGGGCACCGGATCGGCCGCCGTCACAATAAGCCGACCAAGCGCAAGTGCTAGCGACGGCCCAGGCCCAGATCTCTAACCCAATCAATACATGTGTGATGAGTCAGTCCTGTTTTTGTAGAAAGCTGTTGAGCGCAGTGCGGATATCGGGGACTACCTGTAGATAATCATCAGATTTTCGAGCGCCACGTCCACGCGGACCAATGGCGCAGTCGAAACCAAGTTTTTTGGCTTCTGCGATTCGTCTATCTATCTGGGGAACGTGTCGTACTTCTCCTGATAGGCCAACTTCGCCAAATACCACTGCATTTCGAGTAAGAGCCATGCCCTTGGCGGCCGATCCTATAGCCATACAAATTGCTAGATCAGCTGCAGGATCTTGCAACCGCAGCCCACCGACGATGTTGATATAGATATCCTGTTCTGATAGATTAAGTTTCGTTCTCCGATCCAGCATAGCGATCAGCAGGTTGACCCGGTTAAGATCAATGCCGCTTGCAGCTCGCTTCGGATAGCCGTAACTGGTTTTGTTGACGAGTGCCTGGATCTCAACCAGCAATGGTCGCGTGCCCTCTAGCGTCGCGAGCACAACGGAGCCGTCGGTAATCTGCCGCTCTTCGAGCAGGGCTTGCGACGGATTGAGCACAGGCTTCAGGCCCTTCTCGTCCATTTCAAGGATAGCTGCTTCTGTGGTCGGTCCAAACCGATTCTTGGTGGCTCGCAAAACTTTAAAACCACCATACCCCTCTCCCTCGAGCGTCAATACGACATCGACAATGTGTTCAAGCAGTTTCGGGCCTGCAATCGCTCCCTCTTTTGTGACATGCCCAACAATGAGCAATGCAGTATTGCTCTGCTTTGCCGCCTGGAGTAGCGTGTTTGTACTGTTGGTTATTTGGCTGACACTCCCAGGCGCAGAAGCGACTCCGTTTGCAGTCATTGTCTGAATTGAATCGACGACGACGAGCTTATAATCTTTTCCCATGATCGTTGCTGCAAGGTCATCAGAGGAGTTAGATGTTGCGAGCTGAAGACTCTCTGACTCAGCCCCCAGACGTTTTGCGCGCAGCCCTATCTGATGCGCTGACTCTTCACCGCTAGCATAGAGCACCGGAGCTGTGGCGCTCACTGCATTTGCTAGCTGGAGGAGCAAGGTGCTTTTCCCAATGCCGGGCTGGCCGGCAATCAGCACAACACCTCCGGGGACAAATCCGCCCCCAAGTACCACGTCTATGTCAGGTGCCTGTGTCGACATTCGGGCTTCCGGACGCGCAATGGACGCACTCACGAGCTCTGGCCGTACCGGCCGGCCCAGCGGCTTATGCATGCCTGACCCTCCAGCGGATGTCAACTGGATTTCTTCAGCAATCGTGTTCCACTCTCCGCATTGGGCACATCTACCAGCCCACGCCGCATACTGAGCTGCGCAATTCTCACAAACATATTTTATACTCTGTTTTGCCATAGGTGCAGTATAGCAGAGCCAACAAGCAGCAATAGCGTAATCATTTACGTCGTACGAATCCGGGATAAAAGTCTTCTCTGTTTATGGCGCATCCCGGACGGAATTAGCAAATCACTACCGAGCCGGACTATCATCATGACAAACTCAGATACTAGATTTCATCCTCCGCCAGAGGCTTATCAAGCACCAGTGGTGCAACGCTGGGATTTGTCTGAGCTATTTTGACGACGTCCCGGTCCATATGACCGAGCGCTTTGTGAGCTGCATTATAGTGATTTATTGTTGTGCCAAGAGAGTTTCCTAATTTTTGCATGTAGCTATCGTGGGCCGCGATATGTTTGCCCAGCTCGGCAACGCGCTTTTGAATGTCCTTGGCTTGATCCTCTATCTGCAGTGACTTGAGACCTTGCAAAACCGTCTGAAGGTATGCGAGCAGCGTCGTTGGGCTGACAATAATCACCTTTTTATCGATGAAGGCATACTCGATAAGATCACGAGCATTGGTTCCGGTTGCTCCGACATTATTCACAAGCAAATCGTAATAGATCGCCTCCGAGGGGATGAACATAAAGGCGTAATCAAGTGTGTTCTCCATTGGACGAATGTACTTACTGGTCTCGTCGATTCGTAGTTTCAAATCTGACTTAAAGACTTTTACGATCGCCTCCCGCGCTGTCTTGTCCTTTTCCTCAATAAGTCGGTTGTAGTTCTCTAGACTAAACTTACTGTCAATCGGCAGAAGCCGTCCCTTGTCGAGCTTAATCACGGCATCAACAATCTCTCCATCCTTAAACCGGTACTGCATTTCATAGACATGCGGGGGTAATACATTCCCAAGCACGGTATCGAGATAATACTCACCAAGTCCTCCTCGCTGTTTGGGATTCTGCAGGACATTCTGCAGCGTTTTTAAGGCGTCGGCGACGTCGATGACACGACGATTGGACTCTTTGAGCTCAGTAAGGTTTTTGGTAATGTCCGCGATAATTTTATTGGTCTCGACCGACTGTTTCTGCATGGCACCAAACATAGCACTCTGTGACTTATCCATCCTGTCTCCGATCTGGGCCTGAACTCCGTCTTTAAGCCGTGTAATATCTTCGCTCAGTGCTCTCAGGTCTTCTTTGAGTAGTAGCGCGTTACTGGTATTGCTCTGCCCTCGCGACTTTAGGATGATAAATGACATCAAACCAATCACCAAAATGATCAAAACCATGAGTAAGATGATTGCAAGTTCCATTGCCTATCAGTGTAGCAGGGTTGGCTCGACTAAAGCCACGTTTATTTGCTTTTATGTGCTAGCGGATCAGTGTTTTGCGGAGAGGAGACAAAACGCCGTTTGAGCCCTCAAGCAACACCGGTTATCAGGTACATGGCAGTGACGCCAAATACCGTCAGTGCAATCGTACGGTAAGACGATTGCTGGCTGTGGGCTTCCGGCAATATCTCGGCGGCGGCAATATAGAGCAAAAATCCGGCGAAGAACGCCAAATAATATAAGGTAAACTGGTCACTTGGAGCGACGAGAAAACTCAAAAGCACACCTGCCAAAGGCGCTGCCGCATTGACAATTAGCATCGCTCGAGCATTTCGTCGGGAGTTTCTGTGCATTAACATAAGATTAACCGTGTTGAGTCCATCTGAAAAACTATGCGCAACAACTGCTATAGCGACGGCTGCGCCCACAAGTGCATTTGTTTGAAACGCGAGTCCAATACCAACGCCGTCAAGCAGGCTGTGCCCCGTCAGCGCCAATGCACTCGCTCGCCCAACGTGGGGATGGTGATGAGGCCCGTACAGCGATTCATCTTTGTGCGAAATCAGGATTGATTTTTCGATAACATGAAAAACCAGGAAGCCCACCATGAGAAATATCATCGCCGTTCGCACCTGCCCACCATCTTGCGACAGCTCCATGATCTCTGGTAGCAGACCGAATACAACAACACCCATGACAATCCCTGCGGTCAAGCCTAGAAGACGATACAGTAGCCGCTGGTTACGCAGTGCTACCAAACCCCCAATAATCGATGCAAGAAATGCGCTTAATCCCAGAACTAGCGGTACCATGTGAACCTCCTCATTATTTATATATTGCGTTAAGAATGAGTATGGAACGACTGAATTATTTTTGCAAAATTGTCGCAAATTTTGATAAAATTGCCTTATGACAAGCCAACAGATCTTCGACATCACGCTCAAAACTAACCATGTCAGCATGACACAGCCTCGCCAAGCGGTCTTTGATGCGCTACAACATCACAAGAGTTTGAGCATGGCAGATCTTGTCAAGGCCTGCCCAAATATTGATCGTTCGAG
>JAGOTO010000055.1 GCA_018061705.1 Candidatus Saccharimonadota bacterium
ACGCCCGCCGCCGCCGAAGTCAGCCCAGGCACGCCCGCCGCCGCCGAAGCCAGCCCAGGAAAAGCCGACGTTCGAGCTAGCCTTGTCCACGCGCGAGAACGGCACATACAGGTCGCCGCCGCGGCGCACGGGCTGAGCCTCTAACTCTACAGAGTCGTCGTAGGTGGTCTTAAAATTAGTCGGCAGTGCGAGGCCAGTATCTGCATGGATTGCCCATCCGCCTAGACTGTGTGCAAGCGCTGGTGCATGTATGTTAACGCCTGGGTTTTCTGCACGTAACTCACGATATACATCCCTCTGGAATGGTGCATTTCCCCAAAGCCGAGACGTAAAAGTGCTCGGCGCGAACTGGTGAGTGACTGGCTCATTGCTGTTTGGATTGTTACCAGATAATGCCTCTAGCGGGAATCGACGGAGAAATGCTGCGCTAACAAACCGGTCATAGAGTGGCTTACCTAGTTTGTCGCCATTTACCTGTGCAAGGGTAATGATTTCCGCTACTGTTAGCTCTGTATTTGGCGCAGACTTCGGCACCCAGAGTGTTTTGCCTCCACTTTCGTCTTTCACTGCTTCCATGTAGTCGAGGGTTGGGGTGTCGAGGGTATCCATTACGCCGTTTCTGAATTCTTGTTCATTGACAGTCGGTATCTTGTATTTTCGTCCTCGACCATCGTTAATAGTTTCAGTGTTGTGCTTGTACGCAGTGTAGGCAGCGGGGAGCATGCTTTCGATTTGTGAACGCACAGATACTTGTACCGCAGTACTACCGACTTCGGGCGGAAGTCCGATGCGGCGGCGTGCAATTTCTGCGGCTAGTTCATCATCAGTCAGAACACCAGCAACAGCTTCAGCAGTTAGCGGTGTACCACTTGCTACAATATCGCCCATTATTTCGCCGAGTTTACCGTTGTCCATATCTTTAGAACCTCTTTCTTCCACCTCTGTTAGAACAATACAATGTACTATATACCTTACATTGTAGCATAATTTGATATATTTTGCAAGTAGTTTTGCACACGTAAGACTTCACTAATCACCAGTCTTTTTGCCTATATTGTTTTTGTACTTACTATTTGTTTTCAGACAAACAAATAGTAGCGCTGATCGCCCGTGGGAGTCTCGCCGCCTCCGCCATTTATGGCAGGCGAACCGTCAGAAACCCTTTTCCAAATCCAAAAAATCTCTGCAGGGGAATCTAAAAAATATGCAAAGGGGCTTCTGGCGGGGCACAGCGGGCAGACTTGCCCGCTAGGCGGCGAGGCTTGGTTCAGCAATTTTCCTCAAAATAGGTTCGGGCGAGGTTGTAGAAATCCACCATTTCGTAGATAAATATTTCCTCAGGATTGAGTCCTGATACTGCTGAGACGTCAAGCAAGTCAGTACCTGCAAGATCAACGAATCCACAGGTCGGATTCATAATGCTTCGGTTTTTTGGCTTGCTTTACATTGTCTAAAAAACCAGCGTATACTACTGTCAATAGTACGTAAGCAGTTTGACAGGAGTAGATGATATGGAACCAGCAAGTCCTTTTCGGCCTAAACAAACAAACAGTCCTGCTGATGATCGACTGGCTGGAGCCGATAACGAGGATGCGGCTGTGGCGATCGACTCGATTAAGGTAGATACGGTTGGCACAAGTGTTGATGGAATAAAGCATCCCGTCTCCGACGAGAGTTCGGCCTGGACTTCAGCCCAATCAAAAAGTGACGATCTGGCAGGGGCATCTGTCGAGGTCGCTGTACCAGTTAAAACTGATGAGCCGCCTATGCCTATGGATCAAGACGCATCATTGGGTAGTACAAAAGCAGCAGTGTTCTCAGAAGTAAGTGATCGCGCGGGAGCTCCAGTACCTGTCGGTCAAGTGATCAGTTCTCCTGACCTGTCTGCGGAAGACGTCACGACGCCAGGTGAAGCTAACTCAGATTCGATGGCTGTCGCTGTGGCTCCTGCCGTTGCGGGTGTCACAGGCGGCAATGGACAGCAAAGATCAAAGAAAAAGTGGTTGCTTCCTGTCGCTGTGGGTGGTCTTGTTGCGCTACTTGCGGGAGGGTATGTATTGGGTTTTTATCTGCCAAATCGACCCGAAAATGCATATAAAATCGGTATGAAACTCACCGGAGTCGCTACCGACAAGATCATAGCCTATGCAGAGGAACGCAAGGACCTTACGACTGTGGATATCGATGCTTCGGCAGCTATCAAAAGTGCGGGCGGTAGCTACGATCTCAAGATGAAGGGGCAATCGAGCGATACGGCATTAAATATGTCGATGGATGCGAATATCGCAGGCGAGAAGATGAATATTGCGCTACGTGCAGCATCGGCTAGCCAGTCGACAAACCCGGACATCTATTTCAAGGCCACAGGTGTCGCGTCGCTGCTCAGTCAGATCTCGAGCGACCCAAAGATTGCAGGGCTTGACGATCAATGGATAGTGGTTGATCACACCATACTCGATACCTACGATAAACAGATCGAAGCAACGACAGGAACGAGTTTGCGAGAGACGCCTACTCAAGAGCAGCTGATCGATGCGCTCACAAAAGTTCAGCAGGTCAATAAAGAGCATCTCTTCACGGCAAATTCAGACAAATCAGTACTCGTCTACAAAGAGTACGTCGGCAAAGCAACCCGAAATAGCCGCCCCGCGTTTCATTATAGGACTGGTTACGACAAGGAAAACTTCAAGGCATACATCAATGCTATTGGCGATGCCCTAGACAAAAGTTCTCTCAATGAATGGTCAAAAAATCAGTCATCTGGGAAAAATATCAGTGCAATTCTCGAGCTAAAGTCGTTAGCGGAATCAATCGATAAAACCAAGGGTGATGAGACATTCGACCTCTATGTAGACGCCGGTACAAAAGTCATACAGAGTATCGTGTTTACTGATACGAAGGGTGGAGGTGGCGTTCTGACACTCGCACAAAACTACACCGGGGGTGATACCTATCCATTCGAGCTGTCATTCAAGAGCGCGGGTGAGAGCTCGATCGATCAGAAGTACGGCATGACGATCAATACAAAAACTGACAAGACCCTATTCTCTGTCAAGATCGACACCCCAGAAGAGAATAATATGAGTCTTGAAGTTACGGGATCTCTTACTCCGAGCAAAGCGAAGGTCGCTGTCGAGACGCCCACAGGCGCACTGCCAATTACGCAAGTTATGCAGCTACTTGGCGTTGATCCCAGTATTCTTACAGAGCCATCTGCTGTCGTTCCTGCGCCCAGCTCTGTGTTGGTTCCGAGCCGAACCTAACGCCTATCCTTGGACAGATGTTTCAGTCATATACTCCTAAAAAGCTCGGAAAACGATGCATCGCGTCTATTCTGGAACGACAGGTGCAGAAACTACGTAGTCAAAACGAATGTGTTGTCGTTGCGGTAGCCGGCTCGGTCGGCAAGACGACGACCAAGCTGGCAATTGCTCAGGTGCTTGGGTATAAGCTTCGAGTTCGCTACCAAGAGGGGAATTACAATGATCGTCTAACTGTCCCGTTAGTTTTTTTTGGGCACACCGCTCCCTCGATTTGGAATATTATGGCTTGGGCAAAGATTATTGCGGCGAATAGCGCGATAGCGAGACGACCATTTCCGTATGACGTTGTGGTTGTGGAGCTCGGCACCGATGGACCAGGCCAAATGAAATGCTTTGAGTACATTAAGCCCGATATCACGGTACTAACAGCCATTACGCCGGAACACATGTTGCAATTTGGTACGTTTGACAAAGTGATGAGAGAAGAGGCGTCGGTATTTGGTTATGGTGGCCGGGTGATTTTGAATGCAGCCATGGTGCCCAAGCAAGCCATCGAAGGTCAGTCCTATCAAACGTACAGTATTGTTGGCTTGGCCGACACCTGGGCAACGAGCAGCCATTCTGGTCTCGATGGTCAGCTGCTACAGATACATGCTTCACCTGGGATTATCAAATCACACATCACATATATTGGTCAGCAAGGCGCTCAGTCTGCGACTGCCGCGGTAGCAGTCGCAGCGCAGCTTGGGTTCCAAATGGGCGATCTCGAAGCAGCCTTGAAAGGCTTACGCTCATTTGCAGGTCGTATGAAGGTGTTGCCGGGCATTAAGGGCTCTACGCTAATTGACGACACGTACAATGCGACTCCGGTAGCTGTTCAAGCCGCCCTTGATGTCTTATATGGTGCTCGTGCCTCCCAACGCATCGCAGTCCTCGGCAGTATGAACGAGCTGGGCGCTTACTCCCAAGAGGCACATGAGATCGTTGGGGCATATTGTGATAGCTCGAGACTTGATCTGGTTGTGACGCTTGGGTCTGATGCAGAGCGTTGGATTGCGCCAGTGGCTCGAGCTCGGGGTTGCAGAGTCGCGTCATTTCTCAGATATGACGAGTGCGCTGCTTATGTAAAA
>JAGOTO010000056.1 GCA_018061705.1 Candidatus Saccharimonadota bacterium
TTTGCAGCGCTTGGAGACATGCTCGCACATGACAGCATCGTTGCCCAGGCGCGAAGCGGCGAAACCTATGACTTCACACCCTACTTTAAAAATATACGCGAAACCTACCGAGACGCTGATGTGGTATTTTGCAATCCAGAAACACTGAGCGCCGGAGCCACCTATGGCATTTCTGGGTACCCTTCGTTTAACGCGCCGACCGAGTTTGCTCGAGATCTGATGAGCGGTGCCGGGTGCGGCATCATCAACCTGGCAACCAATCACATTAACGACAAGGGTCAAGCCGCTCTCGGTGCAACGGTAGCGGTGTGGGAAGATTTGAAACCTTTGGCATTTTCGGGTGCAAATCGCAGCCCCGAGGAGCAGTCACAAATCCGATACTTTACACAGAATGGCATGACGGTTGCATTTCTGGCATTTGCCGACTACAGCAACAATTCGAACCTGACTCCATATGGACTGAATCTTTATCACAATCAAGAACTTGTGCGGAAGCTTGTGTCGACAGCCAGGAGTGAGGCTGACGCTGTAGTTGTCTCGGCACACTGGGGGACTGAAGACTCCAATGTCGTAAATACCGATCAGATGGCAGCGGCAAGACTGTTTGCGGAGAGTGGTGCTGATGTTGTGATTGGCACGGGCCCTCATGTCTTACAGAAGGCCGAGTTCCTAACCTCGTCCGATGGCAGAAAGACGCTCGTGTGGTATTCGATCGGCAACATGCTCTCATCACAGCTAAAGGTTGATGAACTGACCGGCGTTGTTGCTGGTTTTACTCTGCAAAAACAAAAAGACGGACAAGTGGTGGTTTCTGATCCAACCGCACAGATCACACTGATGAGTTATGATTGGGCTCCTGCCGATCGAGCTGCGCAACGGTTGGAAGCGCGATCAAATTTACGCCTGAGGACGCTCTCGGCGAGTGATGAAGCAGCTTCGGCGATGTTTGGAACACAGTATACACAGGCAGAACGTGAGAATTATGTTCGAGCAACTCTCGGTAATAGTACCGGCCTGAAGGTGACTCCCTGACTCAACGTGCTGGCTCAGTGACGTGTGCTGGGAGTTTTGCTTGGACAGGTGTCTTGCTGTCACGACCGGAACATACCGTAGTACTCGCATCCAATCACGAGCTAAGTTCTCTTTCCTCGTTGGTTGCCTCGTCGGCGCTATGGCGCAGTGCTTTCGTTTCGATTCCGTATCTCCATCTGGGCACGCTCTATGTAGGGAGCAGCTTCCTCGAGCGTCAGCTCGCTTGTGTGAAGGGCTGCCGCAAGGTCTTTCCCGACATAGCGGAAATGCCAAGGCTCGTACTGGTACTGGGTGATTTCGGTTTTATTTGACGGGTAACGCAGGATGAAGCCGTACTCGTGTGCATGCTCGGCGACCCATTTCCCCGCTGGGGTATCACCGAAGCATATTTCAAGGTAGCAGACACGTGATGCGAGACTTACATCAAAACTCAAACCAGTCTGGTGTTCGCTTTGTCCGGGTCGAGCACTAAACATATTTGCCTCAGACTCGCCATAAAGTCGAGCATAGTTGGTGAAGTAAGTTTGTTGCAGTTCGTATGACCGGAATCCGCTGGCAAGCATTAGATCAAACCCTGCTGATCTTGCCGCGGCGAATAAGTCGCTTATCGGTGTCACCACATCCGAACGCACCGATTGTTCATCTATAGATTTTTGCTGGTTGGTAGCAACGGGAGGCTTGACGAGTCCGTCTGGGCGATAGTTGCTCTGGCTCAACGGTAGTGCTTTATTGACAATAACCCAAAGGCTTGACGGCGATTTGTAGTCATCTGGTAATGGGTCAATTGGGCTTGCGTCCGGGAGTGTGATTTTAACAGATTCGGGTTTCACCCGGGTTGTCGCCTGGGTCTTACCTACTTCTGTTGGCACTTGCCGATTTATGTGCCAAGTAGTGACGATCAGGACCACCGCGAAACTACCGGCGATAACTATAGAGTAATTCTTCTTCACATCTTGAGTATAGCGTAGGAGCTTTTGATAAACCACTTGTCATGTCTCGGGAAACATCGTAGTATGACAATAAATAAGCGTATTAGAAAACGGAGAAATCGAGTGGCAAAACTAAAAGGTGCAGCAAAGTATATTGAGCCGCTGCATGTCAATGGCATGTCTGGGCGTATGATGCATCTACCGCCTAAGTCAAGCCAAAATAGAGAGATACTCATGATATACGGCCATCATTCATCTCTGGAACGTTGGTGGGGACTGGCTCAGAATTTTAACGATTTTGGCGCTGTGACTATGCCTGACCTACCGGGATTTGGCGGTATGGATAGCTTTTATACAATCAAAAAACATGCCACACTCGATAACTACGCCGATTTTATGGCATCATTTATCAAATTGCGATATCGTCGGAAAAGAGTATCCATCGTAGGGATTTCCTTTGGATTCCTAGTAGCGACACGCATGCTCCAGCGCTACCCTGAGCTTGGGAATAAGGTTGATGTCCTGGTAAGCGCCATGGGTTTTATGCATAGTAATAACTTCAAATTCTCGCCTGCGCGTTACCGATTTTATTTGTATGCGTCCAGGCTACTTGTCGTGCCACCATTGCCATTTGTGTTTCGTCATGTTGCGCT
The DNA here is from genome assembly GCA_018061705.1 of Candidatus Saccharimonadota bacterium. The sequence continues at coordinate 2,615 of JAGOTO010000056.1, forward strand.
AAACGAAAAAATTTTACGAACTTTTTATGCCAGGACAAATAACGCACAGCACAAGTTTAAACATGCCCAAGATAGCAGTACGTTGAAGGTTGCTCTGATGGATATGGAAGTCAGCCTTTGGCAGAGCAATGATGTCAGAACCTATATGCAGACAACACAGGAGCTTCTAAAGGTAAATCATTGTGAGAAGAAAGTAAAACGGCCAGTCTGGCATGTGTATACGCCAAATGACAACTACTTTGATAATGAAATTATCGAACAACAAATGCGTGTTGTGTTCTCTGACTTTACTCCCTATCCGCTTGATGTGTCGACTCACTCGCCTAGTGTCGTTGCCACAAAACAACAAGCGGCGGTGTTTATACCGGTAGAGCTCAGAGAGGCACTGAAAAAGCGTTCGTGAAGCAACCGACCAAACGACAATTTGGAGAGCTTCGGTAAGTGGTATAATGAGAGTGTATATATGAAAATTGGATTGGTTTGTCCCTACAACATCACGCGGGGGGGTGGAGTCCAGGAGGTCGTAAAGGCGCTTCGACTCGAGTATGAGCGTCTCGGTCACGAAGCAATCTTGATTACGCCTCAGCCAAAAGACCCCTATGGCAGCCGTGATCACAGGATCATATTTTTGGGCACAGCAACTGACTTCAAATCTCCGCTTGCGACGACCGCTCAGGTGAGCGCGAGTGTTTTAACAGACGAAATCGACAGCATGCTAGAGGCAGAAAAGTTTGATGTTCTGCACTTTCACGAACCTTGGGTCCCGGTATTAAGCCGGCAGATTCTTAGTCGGAGCACGTCTATCAATGTGGCTACATTTCATGCTAAATTGCCAGAGACTATAGCGAGTAGGGCGTTGGCAAAAGTGATTATCCCCTACACCAAGCCGCTTTTGCGCCATATCGATGCATTTACAGCAGTCTCAGATGCCGCAGCCGAGTATGTTCGCTCTCTCACCGAGCAACCGATCGAGATCATTCCAAACGGAATCCACATTAGTCATTTCAGACGTCCGTCTCATTTGCCCGAATCGTCGAAAAACCAAAAAACAATCCTCTATATCGGTAGGTTGGAGAAAAGAAAAGGCGTGAAGTATCTCTTACTTGCATTCCACTCTCTGCTCCAAAAAATGCCAAGCGCCAAATTGGTAATCGCTGGTGATGGCGTTGATAGACTGAAACTCGAGGAATTAGCTGATGAACTAGAGATCAAGAATGTGGAGTTTCTTGGGTACATTGATGACCATAAGAAGCTTGAGCTGCTCCATACTGCAAATCTGTTTTGCTCACCGGCAATGTACGGCGAGAGCTTTGGCATCGTTTTGCTTGAAGCTATGGCGAGCGGCCAGGTAACGGTTGCGGGTAGTAATCCTGGCTATGAAAGCGTTATGACAGGGCTCGGTCAATTGTCGCTTGTCGATCCACGAGACACGAAAGAGTTCGCGCATCGGATGGAACTACTCTTGGCCGATCAGGGCATTCGGGAACTATGGAAGAAATGGGCCAAGAAAACAGTCAAGCAGTACGAGTACCACAAAGTTGCCACCCTCTATCTAGATACATATACAAAAGCTATCGCAGCTGGTAAAACAAAGGATAGGGAGCACAATGAAGATTGGTATCGTACTTGATGACACGCTTGATAGCACTGATGGCGTACAACAGTACGTTATCTGTTTGGG
>JAGOTO010000057.1 GCA_018061705.1 Candidatus Saccharimonadota bacterium
GAACACCCGATTCAATATCGCGGTTGAGTCGTTCCTCTGCAGCATCCGGCAGCTTACCGCCAATTGCACTAAAAACCTTAACCCCGTTGAACTCATAAGGATTGTGGCTGGCCGTTACCATAATACCAGCTACAAATTCGTCGTGCTGTGAGGTTATGTAGGCTAGGCCAGGCGTCGGTATGACGCCAATAAACACCACACCTACACCAACCTCTTGCAGCCCCTTTGCCAACATCTTGACAAGATGATCTGACGACTCACGGGTGTCGCAGGCCAAGGCAATCTGCTGGCCGGCTGCTGCAAATTGGGTGCCAATTGCCCGCCCAATACTCTCGGCTCCAGCATCGTCAAGCGGATATTGGCCCGCAATCGCTCGGACACCATCGGTACCAAATAGCTCGCGGCTCATTGGCTGGCTATCTCCCTGTGACTTTCACGAATTTTTCGACAAGAAACCGAATGTCATCTTCTGAATGAGCGGCACTGATCTGCACGCGGATACGGGCCTTGCCCTTGGGGACGACCGGGAAGCTAAATCCTACCACGTAGATGCCTTCGTCAAAGAGTCTAGCTGCCGTATCGACCGCATCCTTTTCTTCTGCGAACATAATCGGTGTGATTGGATGCTCGCTGCCGGCGACGCTGAATCCGGCTTCTGTCATAAGCTGTCGAAAGAGAGTGGTGTTGTCCTTGAGCTTTTTGACCAGCTCGGGGTGGTTTTGGACGTAGTCGAGAGCGTAAAGCGACGCACCGCAAGTGCCAACCTCCATGGCGTTGCTGAAGAGATAGGTTCTTGACCGCTGCCGTAAGAAATCGACTACTTCTTTGTGACTGGCGATAAATGCACCACCGGCCCCGCCGAGGGCTTTCCCGTAGGTGCCAGTCAGAAAATCGATCCTGCCCTCAGTGCCGGTAAACTCAGGTGTTCCTCTGCCAGTTTCGCCGAGGACCCCCGTAGCATGTGCATCGTCGACCATAACCAGGGCGCCGTACTTGTCAGCGAGGTCACAGATGTCCTTGAGGGGCGCGATGTGTCCATCCATACTAAATACCCCATCGGTGGCTATAACCTTGAGTCGCTTGTCTTTGACACTTTCTAGCTTGGCTTCGAGGTCCGCCATATCCATGTGTGCGTAAATGAGCCGCTCTGATTTAGTCAGGCGAACTGCGTCGATGATACTGGCATGGTTTAGCTCGTCGCTGATAATTGCATCCTCAGGACCGAAAAAAGTTTGAAACAGACCTACATTTGCCATAAAGCACGAGGAGTACAAGATCGCATCGTCCATGCCCAGGAACCGCGCCGTAGCAGCCTCGAGTTCTTTGTGAATACCCTGGGTGCCACAAATGAAACGCACGCTCGCCTGGCCGAAACCCCATTTAGCGAGTGCAGCGTCTGAGGCTTCGCGCACGCCGTCAGTGCCGGAGAAGCCCAGGTAGTTATTGGCGCAGAAGTTGAGGAGTTGTTTGCCGCCGACTGTAATTTCACGACCTTGCGGCGACATGATGACGCGCTCTTCTTTCCAAAGTGATTGATCTTTGATGCTTTTAAGCTCGGTCTCTAGTACAGGTTTTAGATCTGTGTACATGCGGCTAACTCTCCATATTAAATATTAGCTTGGGGTGATCATTCATTTTTTGCTCAAACACACCAGGATCAAACTCACTCAGGTTGAGCATAGTTTCGTTGCCACCGTTCATTACAACATTCCACACTTTGTCTTGAACGCCGTTGCTAGTTTGAGACAGGACACGTTGCGATAGCTGCCAGGTGTTAAATATTTCTCGTCCGATGACACAATGCAGAGTGAGACCAGCCACGATCAGCCGGGGAAACTGCGGAATTACCAGATCTCCATCTTTGACGCCGAAAAGCACGACGTGTCCGCCTCTCCGGGTGCTGTCTATGGCGTTATTGACGCTGCTGGCAGGGCCGGCCATCTCCATACTTACATCGACGCCCTTTCCATATGTCAGTTCATGAATGCGATCAATCACATTTTGATCATGCTCCCATGCGTTGGTCTTCTGCGTCGGTTCGATGAGAATGGTTTCGTCGGCTCCACACTGGCGAGCCAGGGCTAGGTTGGCTTGACTGACATCTACTGCTATGACTTTGGCAGCACCAAATTTCTGAGCAATAAGGATACTAAAGAGACCGATCGGTCCTGCTCCAAACACGGCAACTCGCTGGCCGCGGACATCTACTTTGCTGAGCGCATGGATAGCGTTACCAAAGGGGTCCATGACCGCAGCAACCTCAGGCCGAATACGTGTCCTGTCTATCGCCCAAAGATTTTTGGCAGGCAGCTTGACATATTCAGCAAAGATACCGTCGATGGTAATACCGAGAATGGCCTCATTCATACATACATTTGCTTCGCCGATGCGACATTGGTAGCATTTTCCGCATGTAACATGGCTATCACCGGTGACAAGGCTGCCAATCTCAATTTTTGCTATGTTTTTTGGGTCTGGATCCCAATAGAGTGAGTTAACTTTTGATCCTGCCTCTACAACTTCGCCAACAAATTCGTGTCCCACTACACGCTTCTGTATACCATCGCGCTCCAGGGCGCCTAAAAATTGTTGTTTGAAGGCGTTTCTGTACCACAAACCACGATCGCTACCGCAGACACCGGCGTATTTAATACGAACGATTACGGCACTCGCGTCATCTGGGTCTTGGGACTCGTTGAGGCTTGGCTTTTCAAGCTCTGCAAGCATGAAGCCGCGGGATTCATCCCAAGATTGTTCTGTGGTATCAATAACTAATCCATGCATTGTTCTAGTCTCCCTTATTTAGAGCTATTTCTCCAGTATACGCGGTGTCACTGGTTTGTCACCAGTCATGAGAAAATTTGTAAGCCAAAGTTCTTGTCTGCCCGTGCGTATTCAAAACCTGTATCCGCTAATTTTTGCTCGAGAAGATTGCGGTTCGCCGTTTCAAATCCTATTAGGACTCGACCGAGGTCACTTGCGGTCGAGCGATAATGAAACATAGAAACGTTCCAGGCGGTACCGATGGTATGTAGAAACTGACCTAAGGCGCCTGGGCGCTCAGGGAACTCGACATGATAGAGCAGTTCAGCGTCGTGGCCAGGCCCAACCCCGCCGATCATATGCCGTACATGTTCCTTCGCGATCTCGTCATCGGACAGATCGGTGTGGTCAAATCCATGTTTTTGCATGTTGGCGAGCAGCGCAACCTTGTCCTGGTCATTTTGTACCGATATTCCGGCCAGGACATGGGCAGTTGATCGTTCTCTGAATCGGTAAGAAAACTCGGTGATGCTCCGTTTGCCGACGATTGTGTCACAAAACTCCATAAAGGCACCTGGTCTTTCCGGCAATGTAACGGCTATGAGTGCTTCTCGGCCAGAACCAATTTGCGTTCGCTCGGCGATCTGGTGGAGCCGTTCAAAACTGACATTGGCGCCAGAACAGATTGCGACCGCATGTGCATCTTTAGGTAATGTATAATTTTTTATGCCAGCGAGTGCTAATGCACCAGAGGGCTCTAATATTGTTCGTGTCGCCTCGAACACATCCTGAATGGCTGCGCACATCTGGTCGGTAGTGACGGTTATGCAGTCGTCGACGAGTCGCATGGCCGCCGCAAACGTGTGCGCTCCCACTCTTTTGACCGCTACGCCATCAGCAAAAATTCCAACGTGATTTAGGGTAACTCTTGTGCCTTTTGCGAGGCTTTTGGTCATGGCAGCACTGTCTACTGGCTCGACGCCAACAATTGTCACATCTGGGCGCACGGCTTTCACATAATGTGTAATGCCCGCGATTAGTCCGCCCCCTCCGACGGGCACAAATATGTGTGTAACGTCTGGTAACTGTTCGATAATTTCTTGTCCGATGGTGCCTTGCCCGGCTATGACGAGAGGATCGTCAAACGGATGGATAAATGTACGCCTAGTTTGTTTCGCAAGTCGAGTGCATTCCTTGGCCGCTTCACTATAATTATCACCAGAGAGCAATACCTCGGCGCCATAATTTTTGACTGCTTCGACTTTAATGTTCGGTGTGGTGCGCGGCATGACAATATGAGCTGACAACCCGAGCTTTTGGGCCGCGAGCGCAACACCTTGAGCATGATTCCCGGCGCTTGCCGTTATGACGCCGCGATGTTTTTCTTTGGCAGTAAGCCGGCTCATTTTGTTATATGCTCCTCGAAGCTTGAAACTGTGGACAGGCTGCATATCTTCCCTCTTTAGATACACCTGGAAACCATG
>JAGOTO010000058.1 GCA_018061705.1 Candidatus Saccharimonadota bacterium
GGTAATGACTGATAAGACTCGGGCGTGAACAAGGCCGTATCCCAGCGGTCAGGTATAGCAGTATTGAGATTGACCGTTGGGGACCCGTCGGTTTCGCCGAAAATGATGCCGACCGCAGCGGTTGGTTTCGGGCCCAATAGTTTTGTTGCGAGCCGATTGCGGTCTGGTCTCTCGGTATACATGCCAATCATGGTTGGATTTTCCACACCTCGACTCTGTATAGTAAGCAACATTCGTTGCGCGTGGCTGGCTGTCGCTGGGTCAAACCGTGGATCAAACCATACGGATGAATTGCACTCTGGGTCTGGGTTTGCGAGGACTAACAGTGACGTCCCACCGAGACGTTCGAGGAGCGTGTCTCTCGCCTCTCTAGAAAATCGTATAGTGTTTTCGGCTTGATCGGCTAAATTTGACCAGGTGTATGATTCCGGAGGTTTTGCCATTAATACACTATGCAATAAAATATAAAAAAAGTAAACAGCACGTGATACTATTAGGTATGAATGAAACTAGAAGATGATATCACCATAGTGAAGGGGGTCGGTCCACAGACCGCCAAGGCACTGCGCGGTCTCAATATCAAGACTGTGTTTAATCTGGTAGATTATCTCCCGCATCGCTACGAGGACTACTCTGAGGTGTCGCTAGCAAAAGATTTGCAGCCTGGGGCAGTTACCATCAAGGCTACCGTAAAACAGGCGAGCGGTCGGTATGTGCGGAGAGGTATGCATGTCACCGAGGCGGTTTTTTCGGACGAAACAGGCAGCGTGCGGGCTGTCTGGTTTAACCAGCCTTATCGAGCGACAGCTCTTAGGCACGGGCAGGAGTATTATGTAAGCGGCCTGTATGAACTGAGTCATCAGCGATTTCAGATTATGAACCCGAGTGCAGAACTCGTTAAGGATTTTCCTATCAATACGGCACGGATTATTCCGGTTTACCGACAGTCAAAACAACTTTCTAGCAGCCAGATTCGTAAGCTCGTGGCGGGTTGTGTACCGATGGTTCGTGCGCTGCCAGAAACGCTTCCCGGATGGTTACTGTCAGAAGCAGGCTTGATGTCTAAAGCTCAAGCCGTCGAGGCGATGCATTTTCCGCAGTCGGCAAAGCAACTGGCGATGGCACGACGTCGTCTTGGGTTTGAAGAGGTGTTTGAGCTCAGTGTTGCCGCCCAACTCAATAAAAGGGAAAGTATGCGAGAAAACGCTTTATCAGTTCCCTTTGACCTTGCCCTAGCGAAAAAATTTGTGACAGGGCTACCGTTTGGATTGACTGACGATCAGAGGCGGGTGGTCTGGCAGGCATATCAGGACATGGAGCATCGCTATCCCATGAATCGATTGGTCGAAGGTGATGTTGGCTCGGGTAAGACAGTAGTAGCAACGATGGTAGCGTTGATGGCGATCAATCATGGTTATCAAGTTGCTTTGATGGCTCCAACTGAATTGCTTGCTCGGCAACACGCCGAAACAGTTACATCTTTGCTGAGCTCTATTACTGCGCCAGTATCGGTCGTACTTCTAGTGGGAGGAATGTCTGTTGTACAAAAAAAATTGGCACATTCTGCTATAGCAAGCGGCCAAGCGGCCTTTATCGTCGGGACGCACGCGCTCTTTCAGGAGGCGGTCGATATGCACCGCCTTGGATTGATCATCGTCGACGAGCAGCATCGGTTTGGCGTCGAACAGCGCAAACGTCTAATGGTCAAGGCAGGGCATATGCCGCATGTCCTCAGCCTGACGGCAACCCCAATACCCCGAAGTCTTGCCCTGACACTCTACGGCGAGCTCGACATTTCAATATTGAAGGATAAGCCCAAAGGCAGGTTGCCGATCGTAACAACACTGGTATCCCCGGTGAATCGTGACAGATTGTACGCTACAATCCGAGATGAAATTGTCGCCGGGCAACAAGTTTTCATTGTATGCCCAAATATTGAGTCGCGAGCAACGAGCACGGAACAGCGCGGGGCTGCGGCTGAAGCAGTGTACGCTGAACTTAGTACGAAGCAGCTCAAAGGATGCAGGATCGGTTTGCTCCACGGCAAGCTGCGCCCGGCCGATAAAGAGAGCGTCATGCAGCAATTTGTACGTCATGAGCTGGATGTTCTAGTAGCTACAACCGTCATCGAGGTGGGTGTAGATGTGTCGAATGCAACCGTAATGGTGATTGAGAGTGCCGAGCGTTTCGGACTCGCTCAGCTTCACCAGTTGCGCGGTCGGGTCGGGCGAGGATCGAAACAATCGCAGTGCTATCTTTTGACGAGCGATGATCAGACACCAAGTAAACGGTTACGTGCTATAGAGTCAAGCCAAGACGGGTTTCGACTTGCCGAACTCGATCTTGAACTGCGAGGACCAGGCGCGATCTACGGTGCGATGCAACACGGCGCCCTTGACCTGCGTATCGTCAAGCTAACTGATACGGCATTGATTTCATTGGCGAGGCATTTTGCGTCTGAGTTTATTTCCCGGGGCGACGATTTGATACAATATCCTGAGCTAGCCGCACGAGTCAGACGACTGCGAGCAGTGACAAACTTAAACTAAAGGTGTCGCCTAATGACCAGTAGGTATCATAAATCATCACAGATCTTCCATCGATCACTGCTTCGGGACGATACGTCTCGTAGGGGCTCGTTTGCATGGGCGGTTACATGACCGTCCTGCGCACGGTCAGGAAGGGTATCTAGTGTATTCAGGGTCGACGCTCAAACAGCTCCGAACCTTGGACCGATGGTTCGGCGCTCACCAAAAGATCGACAGAATGGCCTATAAGTGGATGCAAGCCCTACAGTCATCCGGAGATTTAGCTGGGTTTCCGACGATTCGTGAGATCCTGACCTTCGAAGGAGCGGATGGACCGGATGCAATTAAGCGGAAGACGCCGGCTAAAGACGAGCCGTGGCATTATTATGACCCGGAAGATGTTAGTGACGTCAAACTCCTCGAGATCATCGATGGTCACCACAAGAAGTTGATCAGGGCGCTTCGCGAAGGCAACCAAACGAGAGCAGCGTTTGAGTCAGCCTGGCTTGCACATGCAGTCGTAGACGGTTTGACGCCTGCTCACCATTATCCATACGAAAAAGAGCTGACCATTTTGCGCAAGGGCCAGGGCATAGCTTCTCGAACATCTGCGAAGCAAAAGATTGTTATGCCCGGCGATACCGTACGAGAAAAGCTTCGTAACAATTGGCGCATGTGGGGAGATAAAGGCTTGCTCGCAACTCATATAGCCTTTGAGGCGGGGGTTGCGCTATTGATATTGCCGATGCGCTATGGTCGGCTGGCACTTCCCACGGCGCCGCCAGAAATAATGGGGCGAAAGCCGCATCTGTCGTATTTTACATCCCAGGCGAAAAAGGTCGCAAAGGAGAGCTACTATGAAGAGTTCTACAGTACGGGGTGGACCCCACGACTTGGCCGTAAGGTACGACGCGATCTCGTGCCTGATATTGTGCAAACAGTTGGATTTATCTGGTTTACCGCTCTTCGCGCCGCTCGGAACGATCAGTCATGAGAGTTATTGCAGGAAGTCTTGGCGGACGAGTTTTTGCCAGCCCAAAAGGAAACCGTACCCACCCTATGAGTGAAAAGGCGCGGGGGGCGATATTTAATGCGTTGGGTGATGTAACGGAACTGAGTTTCCTCGACGCCTATGCAGGCAGTGGTGCTCTTGCGATCGAGGCCGTGAGTCGTGGCGCCAAATCTGTTTTGGCGATAGATAACGACGTAGATGCGGCTAAGACAATAGCACAAAACATCCAGACGCTCGGTGTTTCTGATAAGGTAGAGGTTCTGCTCAAGAACATCAGTGGCTGGTCAAGGAATCATCAAACTGTGCAGTTTGACATTGTCTTGGCAGATCCACCATATACCGATATCCGGCCCAATGTTCTCGAGCGACTTGCAGTGCATGTGAGACGAGGAGGCCTATTGGTGCTGTCTTGGCCTGGCGGTGAACGTGTTAGAGATTTTTCGGGCCTTGCACAAGTATCCCGGAAACCCCTCGGCGATATTCAGCTCGTATTCTACAGGAAAGACTAGGCCCCTAACGCTGTGCAAGAGGGTGGTTTGGAGCGACGATTCGTACAGTCGCACTGCGATCATCTGCCAAGATATGAAAGTGGGGTCGCAGAAGTTGATCAAATCCACTATAATTATCCTGACGAACCTTACACAAGTCACGTG
>JAGOTO010000059.1 GCA_018061705.1 Candidatus Saccharimonadota bacterium
TGTCTACCACGGCTACCAACTTTGTTATATGATGGGAACGTAAAAAGCGCATATGATTTCTCCTTGTTTGTTTGTCGATTTACAAGGAAAGCATAGCGCTTTTTCATTGCTTAGGGTAGGTTTTGAGACTCAGGTGTTAGAGCTTTGGTCCTGCTGCTCCACCAGCTTCGGGAGCATCGACACGTGTGCCGGCGGACGCAGCCGCCGCGGTCCTGCCAGTGCTGTATTCGCGGCGCCTCGTTGTAAACATATCCACGTATTCTTGCGGAGTAGCGACAGAGACGAGGGATCGTTTACCAGTGGCAGGATCGATTTGGTAGCCCGTGCCGTTTCCACGGAAGTACTCCATGATCTGCTGAGTGGTGACCGTACCGTCATTGACCTTCAGGAGGGGCTCGAGCATCTTGCGGGTATTGGCACTCATGTCTGACGCCGAATGCTGCTGTCGCATCTGGAAGGCAAACTGTTCCCGGGCTACAGGCGAAGCGCTTGATGCCATGTCTTGGAAGTTAGCAAATGTCGCAAACTCTGCGACGAGTCGATCCTCGTATTGCATTTCCTCGTGGCTGCCTTTTATGAGAGTGGCAGTGCCGCCTGGGGCGGTTCTGTGGTCTATGCCATCCAATGTGTATCCACCGAGGACGCCTTCGATACGCTCACCACCCTGCTTCGCCACTGCTCGTGCCGTTCTGAGGTTGGCAAGCTCGGCCGAGCTATTCCTCATGGACTGGTAGGTTTGTCCATATACCAAAGCTCGCTCTTCGGCCGTGTAGGGATTCTCTGCGGTGACTCTGTCAACGTCATTTCCCAGTACGCCGCGGTTCGATGCTCTCCAGGAGTTTTCATCCCCTTGACGGCGAAGGTCACCTTTCTCAATGGCCATTTCGGCGATGCGAACCCGCTGGCTGAAGGAGCTTGCTGCCATGTCTGGCCGCTGCTGGTTCTCGCCGAGCATAGCACCGAGATCTTCGGCTCGGAATATGCCCCGAGACGCGAGGTGTTGCGCGGCTTCACCAAATCCTTCGAGGTCAAACCGGTTTTCCTTGTCGTTCCACCAACCGGCGCCATCAAGTACTGTCTGGCCGCGCATAGCGGCAGCCTTCATAACATCTGACCCCATCTGAGCTCCGGTTCCGGCCTCGAGACGTGCGATCTTGCGCTCAATGTCATCGGCGCCGTACGCAGCCTGGCCGTTTCTTGCCCGTATTTTATTGAGCTCTGCCCCAAACTCTCTTCGATTGTTCGCAAAAATTGCCGCCCGCGTTTCGTCGGTATCGCCCAAGGAGAAGCCATGGTCTTTGTCGGCGCGTTCGTGAGCTGTTTGCTCGGTGAGCCTTTCGTGCGCCAATTTGTAGCGTGCACGAGCTGAACGAGTGGGCGTTAGGCCCCCTTGGCGAGCGAGCGCCGTACGGGCGGCATAGGCTGTGGTGAGGGAGCCCTTCTTCATGGCTCCGCTGGCAATCTCTCCCTTACGCCAGGATTTTGTCTCACCCCGGAATTTGCGGCCACGGTCAAACACACCTTTTGCTCGGTCATTGGTCATAGAAAATAGCGTGCTGACGAGCCCGCCCGCCAGCTTAAAGGCAAACGGAAGCATAAAATAGGGGGCGATCAGGACCAAAAATGCCTGGATGTTCATCAGTTGATTTTCTTTGCCAGGGTGCTGGACCATAACCCTGGAAAGGGCTTCTCCAACGGCAATAAAGCCCATGACGATCGGGAACATTACCAAGCTAGTAATGAGCGTATTTTTCCAAAAGGTCCATAGCTTCTGGGTCCCGGGCAGGACGTAGGCGGCAATAGCCAGCGGTGCCATGATAACGGCAGCAACAATAACGGTTTGTCGGATGGCTAGCACGAGCCAGCCGATAAAGAGCGCTAGGGCTGTCGTGCCGACGAGTGAGAGCACGCCGGCAAAGCCGAGCGTGGCACCATTAATGTACAGCGCAGCTCCACCACCCACGGCGACCGCTGCCTGAATGATAGAATTGACAATGTTCATCATATTGATATTGTCTTCACCTTCGCCCACATTGGGATAGCCAATATTCTTGAAAGGCCCGACGATCAGATCATGAGCCCATATTCCGAGATCGTTGATAAAACCTATACCGAGACGGAGGAGCGGCCAGGAGAGGGCCATAAAGATAAGAGCAATCGCCAGACGAGGCATCAGCTTCCGGATCGTGTAGGCATCGAGTATCTCAAACCCAAACGCTTGGCTGACTATCATGATCAGCCCGGCGATGACCACGAGAGCAATTCCGATGTTTCGGAAGGAGTCCCATGCTTTTTTAAACTCTGGAGTGAAGGTATTATCTGTTGAGACATACAGGAGATCACTGATAACTTTTGTCAGATATTTATCAATAAGCTCCGCCAGGCTGACCGAAAGCGGGCAGGCGATCCAGGAGAAGGTACCCTCAAAACTACATGCGTTGGTGTTCCCTCGATCCGATGGGTCGTCGCTGTCTATGAGACCTTGGATGGACGCATCGATGTTTGGCTTGGCTGCAGTGAAAGCAGCAAGCAGCCTGGTATGATCACGACCAGCACCGACGGTACATTTTGCGAGCGCCTCAAGCTGAAAGTCCGGAGGACTAGCTTCTGGAAACGAGAAATCGGCTCGGTTGACGATATCATCGAAGCATCCATTAAACGCGTTTTCGACGACTGTGTCACATGAGGGGTTTGACGGCCCGCATGCGGTTTCCGTGGCAACTTCACGATACTCAGCCTTTGCCAGGTCGAGGATCGCCTGCTCTGTCTCGTCGGTTAATGCACTTGCCTGCTGGGGTAGAAATGTTGCAAAGCAAAACAACCCGAGACCGCAGGCCAAGGTAGCAAACAGAGCGAGATTGCGGAGGCGTTTACGCATAAGAATTTTCCTCCTCTCATTAAACCGTATCTCCTCAAAATTTGCCATAGGCATTTTGCTATGTCCAGTCAATCCCAGTGTTTGTATTGCTGTTGTGACGGGCGATAGAGTATATTTAGTACAATATGAGACTATTTGCGCGACTGAGTTTGGTTGTTGTCGCTGCGGCGGGGTTTGTCTCTTTCCTGTTGCCGCCAGTACTAGTAGGGGCGGTACCGACAGAGTGCCCACCTTCCTGGCAGCACTTACAAAAAAGTGCTGAACCGGGGGACATAGACGACAGGGTTTGCTGCCCTCCGAACTCCCAGAATGATCCGGATAGCTATACTCGAGATTGCTTTTTTGCTAAATACCTAAATCCAGCGATCAGGTTGTTGAGCGCGCTGGCTGGCCTGGCAGTCATTATCGGTATAATTGTCGGTGGTATGCAGTATTCTGCATCTGGCGGTGACCCACAAAAAGCAGCGGCCGGTAAGACAAAAGTGGTTAAGTCGCTCTACGCACTGGTCATGTTTTTGTTTTTCTTCAGCATCGTACAGTTTCTCTCTCCTGGAGGTATTGGCACGAAGCCCATACGACCGGTTCCGCCGGGTGTTGCAGAGCAATGCTCTCAAACCTTTCTCGGGGTGCGTTCGTGGTTCGTGTATTTACCTGACGCAGTATTCACCGACAGAGACGGTGTTGTGAGCTGTAATATCGAAAACTTTGAGTTGTTTGGGGCGGCGGGCGACGGCAAGGAGAGCTATGTGCTGAATGTCGTACTTGCGGTACTCGATGGGCTCCTTCGAGTCGCAGGATTGGTTGCGGTCGCATTTGTCATCGTCGGAGGAGCCAAGTACATTACGAGCCAAGGCGAGCCGGAAAAATCCAATCAGGCACGAGCTTCGATCATCAATGCACTCATTGGACTCGTCATCGCTATCATTGCAACGGCAGTTGTCTCATTTGTCGGGAATAGGTTAACATAACCGCATGCTAGCCGCGATCATCGATTTCAAATCCACTCTCGTACATATGATG
>JAGOTO010000060.1 GCA_018061705.1 Candidatus Saccharimonadota bacterium
TTCTGGGCCCGTTCATCAGGCAATGTACAATATTGAACCGTACATCGGGAATCTGACGTCTGTATTTTACAAGCGCGTCAAATGATAGGTTCATAACACTGCTGTGAAGTATGACTTGTCTCGGCTCTCCTGCGTACTCCAATTGCTCGAGTGCGACTAAAGGCGCGCACCAGTGGGTTATCGGTGCGGCTGCAACAACAGCGCTCACTGATTCGTAATGAGAGGTTGGTACCCAGGGATCAAACGTAGCTAAGGGGGTACCGCGGACAGCTATATAATCTACAAGTTGGGTGCCCAGATCACCCGCAGAACCTACCACCCCAATCACTAGAAACCTGCCTTAGGAGGGCCATCAAACCCTTCAAGTGCTGCGCGATGAGCTGCGGATGTACTTGCATTCAAGATGTTCTTATCCCGGATTACGTCGAGGCACCTACCCTCCCCTTGTGGTGGCGTACAACCGTTCAAAAGATGTTCTTGCCCTAACATGTAGTAGCTTGTACTTTCCCTCGTGCGCTAGTGCTTCTCATAATCACTTCCTTTCGATTTACATTAAAAAACCGCCTTGGTGGCGGTCTCTTCTCTGGGTTCAAATTTTTTCAGCACACAGAACAGACCGCCACGAATGTGTCGGTAAACCAATATGAATTGGTTTGAATTATCATCATGCTCATTACCTTACACATCCTTGCCTTATAATACAAGTGTTATTTTAGCCTACCGAGGCTAACCAGTCTAAAAAAGTGATCACGCGACTTGCTGGCTCTACATTTGCCATAGTTAGCAGTGTTTGCCAATTCGCGTGTTCTTTCGCCCATATACCTTGTTGTCTTCGCATTATATCCAAATATAGCAAAACTCCCCTCCAGGAGAGGAGTTTTGACCGCTCACAATACACTTACCGTTTGGTAAACTGACGCTGTTTACGAGCACTCCGCAAACCGAATTTCTTACGCTCACGTTCACGGCTATCTCGGCCGAGCAATTCAGCACGCCTAAGTGTCGCTTTATACTCTTCGTTTTTCTCGACAAGTGCTTTCGCAATGCCGAGACGAATTGCGTCAACCTGTCCTGCATGGCCACCACCGCTAACGACAACAGTGACATCGTAATCCTTGAGGGGAATCTCAAGCACCGTGAAGGGCCTTTGAACTTCACCGAGCAGCATTTTGCTGCCAGCAAAATATTCATCCACCGGCTTATTATTGACGGTAATATTTCCCTTACCGTTCATAATACGAACTCGTGCTGTTGCGCTTTTACGCCGACCGAGCGCGTAGTAGTAATGTGGTTTTGAATCTGCCATTATTTCATGCCTTTCAGATCAAACTTAATCGGTTTTTGAGCGGCATGTTCATGCTGGTCGCCCGCATAGATTTTGAGTCGCTTCAGCCGTCCATCTCTCAGCTTATTTACAGGGAGCATCCCACGGACTGCTTTGTAGATCACTTCAGTAGAGTCACTATTCATAAGGTCCTTCAACTGTCGTTCACGCAGACCGCTTGGAAAACCACTATGGTTGTAGTACATCTTCTTCTCTTCTTTTCCACCAGTAACCATAAGTTTGTCTGCGTTAATAACAATGACAAAATCACCGCAATCAATATGGCTCGTGAACATTGGCTTAGCCTTACCAGTCAGTAGCGTTGCCACCTGGGTCGCGACGCGGCCAAGAGTTGTTTCTGACGCGTCGATAATATGCCACTGCCTCTGTACTTCTGTCGGTTTTGCTGAATAGGTTTTCATTATCGTTCCCCGCTCTTTCTCACCTGTACGGTAGGTTTATGACTCAGGTGATTATCGGCTGCCTTAACTGACCGACCGGATTTTGGTGCAGGCTTCTTCACGGACGCTTCACTCATTTGATCTCGGTCATGCTGTTGCTTTTTCGGTGATACTTTTTCTGCCTTAGCGACAGGAGCTTCCTTTAGGTCATCGACAAAGCTGACTCTCGCCATTTCGGCATTGTCACCCTTGCGATTATCGAGTCGCTCAATACGGAAATGTCCGCTTGTCCGGCCAGTGAGTTTTGGTGCGATCTCATCGACAAGTTTATGTGCAGCCGCAACGGTTTGCAAGCCCGAGATCACCTGCCGACGATTGTGCAGATCGCCCTTCTTTGCTTTTGTCACGAGCTTCTCAACATAGGGGACAAGAGCCTTTGCCTTTGAGGCAGTAGTTTTAATCGAGCCATGGGCGATGAGAGCCTCGGCAAGACTCTGAATGAGTGCCTCTCGCTGGTCGCGCTCACGACCAAATTTGGTGCCTTTATATCCGTGCCGATGCATCTAGAGCTCCAATTCCGCCAGTTTATCTTTGACCTCGTCAAGTGCCTTGCTACCAAATCCTTTTAGATCACGGAGCTCTGCGTCACTCAACGAAAACAAATCTTGAATAGTATGTATATCATTATTTACGAGAGCATTGGTAGTCCGAGCAGTAAGATTGAGATCTTCGATGCTTGTATTGAGTACTGATCCGTCATCACCAGCTACATCACTGAGATCGCTACTGACTACTTCAGCCTGTTGCGTAGGGAGCCGAGTCTTTCCTGCAAGCGCAGCATACTGGTTAACGAGTATCGCAGCGGCTTCTTCAAAAGCGTCTCGTGGTGAGATTGTACCATCAGTATCGATGGTGAGACCCAGTTTATCTAAATCAGTCACTTGTCCGACACGAGTTTTGTCAACTTTGTACCGCACGCGAACAACTGGACTAAATATCGCATCGAGAGCAACAAAGTCGCTCTGCTTCCGTGCAGTGCTCTCCTCGACAGTACGATAGCCGCGACCCGTTTCTACGACGAGATCTATGACGAAACTCGCCTTGTCGTCATCGATAGTGGCAATAACTTGCTCTGGATTGACGACTTCGATGTCTGCATTGCCCTGAATATCCTTGCCGGTAACAATTCCTTTACCTTTTTTGGAGATGCGAACTGTCTGGGCGTCGTCTCCGTATACGCGGAATCGCAGCTGTTTGAGGTTGAGCATCACCGCAATGACGTCTTCCTTCACACCTTTGACGGTAGTAAATTCGTGAGTTGCGCCCTCGATTTTAAAGCTTGTTATGCCTGCGCCACTAATGCTCGATAGCAGTACCCGCCGTAAACTGTTTCCGAGAGTCATGCCGTAACCCGTTTGCAACGGTTCGATAACAAATGTTGAGCTAGTCGCGCTGTGGTCATCGACGGCAACAAGTCCTGGAGTATGAATCATTTTTGACATATATATAGATGTCCCTTTCCTTAGCGTGAGTAGTACTCGACGATTAACTGTTCATTGATATCTGGTTCAGCATCATCCCTAACTGGCAGTCCGGTAACTTTGACCTGGACTTTCTTGCGGTCTATAGCTTGCCACGTTGGTGTTGTGCTTGGAGCAGGACTTGTATCGTCAAGTTTCTTAAAGTATTCGTTCGCCTTACTGTGCTCACGGATCTCTATCACATCCCCGACCTTAACTCGTATCGACGGGATGTCGACGCGCCGACCGTTGTACATGAAATGTCCGTGCGTCACGAGCTGTCTCGCGGCCCGCCGACTCGTGGCAAACCCAGCTCTGTACACAGTGTTGTCAAGTCTACGTTCCAAATACTGCAAGAGTGCGGCACCGGACTGTCCTGGCGTTCTGGCCGCCTCGGCCATAAGGTTACTGAACTGCTTCTCAAGTAGGCCATATAATCGCTTGACCTTCTGTTTCTCGCGAAGCTGTAGCGAATATTGGCTTGGCTTGTTTCGGCTTCGTGCATTTGGGGCCTGTCCAGGCATATTGATTCGTTTTGCAAGGGCTTTGTGCGCCTTAGGATGTAAGGCGTAGCCTTCACGCCGAGACATCTTAACAATTGATTGAGTATCACGTGCCATTAGACTCTCCTCGCTTTC
>JAGOTO010000061.1 GCA_018061705.1 Candidatus Saccharimonadota bacterium
ATAGGACATTAGGCTTGCTACTATATGATTTTCTTATTTGCTGTAGGTCGGATTTTCGAATATCTCATCCCGGATGCGATCTCCCTGGACATGTGCCGCAGAAATCTGGTCGCAAAGCTGCCGTGCAAAAAAGGTTTTACCCGAACCAGGCATACCATAGAGCAATACGAGCAAAGGTTTTGTTGGCTGAAGTTTACCCATGTAGGTATATATTATATACAATTGACCCAGCCAGATGCAAACGCTTGGGTTAAGACAAATGCTAGGCTGTCAAAATGCTCAGTCTGTCGCTACCGCTTCGGACCTTGATGGCCCAAAGTACGAATAACCCAGGAGCCAAGAGCGGTACTAGACGTACGGGGACACACTTCGATGAACCTTCTTGAACCCTGCTACAACTAACTCAGGTGCGGCATTGGTATCAATCCCAACGAATAGGAATCCTACCGAGAACACCCGAAACTTTCTCGCGCTTTGGTGGCACATACTGTACCAGATAATCACGCAGTTCGCCTAGAGCAAGTTTTTGGTCTGGGGTCACGAAATCGGGCAGTCGGTGTCCATCTGGGTTGAGCACAGCAGATATAATTCCGTGATCGAGCCCAAATGCAAGGTTATTTCGCTCATGTTCTCCGCGTGGCGGGAGAGCAAGTAGTTGGGGATATAAGGATGCCGATCTTGGGTCTGCCGACTTATTGTGGAGTGACGCAGTGACGCCGACAAGCTCGCTTGGATATCCTATGAGAAGCTCCGTTCTTTCACCTATTGAACGGTAAAACTGATTCAGGCGTTGAGCTGTAGAGCGATGGACGGGCAGATCGTACTGGCGCGCGATTCCGGCTGGTACTACCATGGTGTAGTCTTTGCCTGAGCTGGACAGCCCCTCGCAAAGAGACCTAAGCCACGTCGCGGGTATACCGCTTCCAGAGGATTTGCAAACGACCTGTACTCCCTTCTGGGGGGTTTCATAACCAGCCAAGTGCCAAGGTTTCACGATAGAATGCCGTACGCCCCGGCTATTTAATACACCAGCAGCCACTATGTTCCATACCACCAAGGTTGCATCGGTTTTTGCAGCTGCCACTATAGCGCTCTCTTTTGGCTGGACGTCCGGCACAAACACTCTGCGCTCGCACCCGGGCATACGAGGAATCAGACCAGCTTTGTAAAACATCGCAGGTCCAAAAAGTGCATGCTCTTGGGTAAGGTTCCAGCGATAGCCATTTCTATCGATCTTGCCCCGAAGGCGTAGTAGTAGCTCGACGTAACTAAGCCCACCATAGATCTGGGCCTTCCAGTCAACCCTGTCCTGCTCGGAGCTATCAGTATAGCGCGCGGTATGATCAGGGTTTGATGTCATTCGACCGTGAAACACCTTGCCGGGGAGGCTTGTGGTTCGTAGGGTGATCGGCGCCACATCTGCGCCCGCCATTGTGGCAAGATATACTAGGCTTGATGCGGATGCAGGATTGCCGTCACCAATATTCGGCACACTTATAACTTCTGTTTTCATCGTTTGATGCTAGGGCATCCGGGTACTGACGTCAAGATTTGCAGAAGGTTATACGTCATCTGTACTTGTATTTTTCCTGACAAACCGCTACCATATCTGAGACCATATCCATTGTGCGGACGTGGCGGAATTGGTAGACGCGCTACTTTGAGGTGGTAGTCCTGCAAGGGGTGGAGGTTCAAGTCCTCTCGTCCGCACCACAGTTCATAAGCCAAACCATTCTAGAATGTCGGGTGATTAGCTCAGTTGGCTAGAGCATCTCGTTTACACCGAGAGGGTCGGGGGTTCGAGTCCCTCATCACCCACCATGTTTAAGCCCGGTCGAAAGACCGGGTTTTAACATGGTTTGACTATGGAATAGTATACGGAGGCGAGTAGAACGCAGCTACCTAAAACTAAGGCTTTGGCGCACCAGGATGCCCAGCTCCGCTGGACCCGCCACCCGCCATTTTTAAGCTCGCCGAACGAACGTAATCGTGCAGTGTGCTGATCCCGTTTAGCCGATTGCAGCGTTTTCTATCAGTTTGATAAGTCTGCTCGTGTGGTTTGTGCCATTCGCATTTTTCTAAACGGTGGCCAGTGAGGCAAGCTCTGCCCTTATGCGGTGACCCTAGCTTCTCGGCATGTGCTGGTATAGGTGCTCGAGTGAATACGATGTTCTCAACAGTGGTTTGATCATTTCAGTCGTCACATTTACTTTGACACCAGGATTCAGTGTGTTGTATGGGTCAAAAACCTGTTTGATTTTTTGAAATAGTGCGTTCATATCCTCTCCGTATAGCTGTGAGAGATATGGGCCCCTCAGTCTGCCATCGTTGTGCTGAGCAGTCGTTGAGCCGCCCAGTTCTATGACTAGCTTATAGTAATGGTCCATTACCCGGAAAGCCCTCTGCCTATCACCGAGCTGGCCGACATCAAGAAAAGGTTGGATATGGATATTGCCATCACCGGCGTGGCCCCAAACCGCAACATCAAGGTCTTCGGCCGCAAAAAGGGCATACGCTCCCGAGATCAACTCATTCAGTTTGTCGACCGGGACAATTGCATCCTCAATCAAGGGCAATGGTTTGAGCTGGTGGGTCGAGTGGGCAAGCAGCGTCGCAGAAGCATGCCGGATCTTCCATATTTCACTCTGCCGTGAGAGATCCTGCTCTTCTCGGAATTCAGAAGCGTGCTTTTCAAGAATACTGCGAGCCTGCTTGAGTGTCTTTCTTCGGTGTCGGTCATTTGGGTCGTCAAACTCAATAACGAGCACTGCCGCTGGTAGTGTCGCTGGCAAAGACTGTGCAAGTTGGTTTGGATTGATCTCATTGACGATGCGTAATAGGTTACCATCGACAAGTTCGATGGCACTTGGTCGTTGCGAAAGCTTTCGCAACTCTGCCGCTGCATCACAGGCCGCGTGCAGGCTATCAAAGTACCCAGCAAAGACTATGGTCTCAGGATTGTATGGCTCTGTTTCAAATGTGATCTCAGTAATAATACCGAGCGTTCCTTGTGAGCCAACGACCAATGGCGTCAGATCAAAACTACCGTCTCGGCCACGTATGCTTGATACATTGTATCCCGCAGAGTTTTTGGTGACATTTTTCCCCGATGCTTCGATCGGATTTTTGTATTCCTCTAGTAGCGCATCAACCGCTCGGTAAATCTCTCCTTCAAAAGAAGTTAGCCCGAGTTTTTTGTTGAGCTCACGTCTGGTCAATCTGCCTGTGTCGATGACATCTCCGTTGGCTAGCACGAGACGTAATGTTTTAACATAGTCCGAGGTAACACCGTATTTAACAGATTTTTCGCCGCCGGCATTATTGGCAACCGCCCCGCCAATTGTGCAATATTCCAGACTTGTTGGGTACGGAGGCAGGAATCTTTCGTGGGTTTGAAGCGTTTGCTGGAGTCGTCCGTAGTTCAACCCCGGCTCGGTCACGACAATACCGCTTTTCTGCTCGAGCTCAACTATTCGATTCATGTGAGCCGGAAAGACAAGCATGATGCCATCGCCGAGTGCGGCCCCTGTCAAGTCAGTCCCCCATCCACGGGCGGTTATCGGAATAATACGACCCCGCTCCGCCAGTTGCCATGAAAACCGGGCGGTCTTGCGGACATCGTGCTCGTTTCGTGGATATACGATAATACTGGGAGGCAGGGTAAATATGCTGCTATCGGTAGCAAAATAACGTCGCGCATCTGCACTTGTCATGACCTCTCCGAGCAGGTGCTCCTGCAAATAGTGTGCGACCTTACTCATCGACGACTGTTTTCCCTTGCATTGTCCTTATATCATAGCATAACCAACATCAACGCTAAAATGTCTGTTTGCTCTGGGCCTGGCAAAAACTCTCTGTA
>JAGOTO010000062.1 GCA_018061705.1 Candidatus Saccharimonadota bacterium
CTCAAGTACGAACGAGGCCTAGCAATGGTTCCGCTCCTGATAAACCTGCCTCCCGCGAGTGAAGATACGGATTTAAATGGTCGAGATGTGCGTGATCTTGTTGACGAAAACATTTCAAAAGCACAGATTATTTACAACATTATTTCGAGTACAGTTGAACAAAGCTTCAAAAATCATCACTATGGTCAGCGCCACTTTGCC
Organism: Candidatus Saccharimonadota bacterium; assembly: GCA_018061705.1. The sequence continues at coordinate 202 of JAGOTO010000062.1, forward strand.
TTTGAGATAGTTGGGCTTAAAGGGTTTGTTCATTTGTACGCAGTTGTGCCGGCTGACTTCCTGAGTGTGATGCAGCAGGCAATCGTCAGTGCGTACCCAAGTGCACAACTTCAGATAGTGCCTGAATATAATATTTTTAGCCAAGTCGGGGGGATGAATGCCGTCATAGGCGGTCAGTTTAATCTAAAGAAAGAGTTTGCCTACCCGATTGCAACCTACCAGGACCTAAAAAGAGATGCATTCCAGTCGATATTAAATGCGTTGTCAACGATGGAGAACGAGGATGGTGCGGCGATACAGATACTTTTCCGTCCCGCCAACGATAGTTGGCGCAAAGAGGCTGCTAGCTTGGCTGCAGAGAAGCGAAAAGGTTCGAGTAGCGGATTATCGGCCGCAAGTCTCGCTAAGGATCTCGTTACAGCATTTGTAAAGCCACCAGAGAACAAAGAGCAGGAAAAGTCCAACGATGTCTCATCGCTGGACCAGTCGATAGCAGATGCGATTGAGGATAAGACTCGCAGTACTGGCTTTGATGTTGGGATTCGGGTCATCGCATCATCAAACGTATCGCAACGATCACAAGCCACTCTGAATAATATTATTGCAAGCTTCTCGCTTTTTGATGCTCCAGGAAAAAACGGTTTTGAATATCATAGCGCAAGAGATCCATCCGAGCTTGTAACCAATTTCCTTTTGCGTGCTTTTCCGGTTCATAAAAAGCCGAACATTCTTAACTCCGTGGAGCTCGCAACGCTGTTTCATTTCCCCGATCAGCGAAGTATTCCGACATCTCAGCTCGAGAGACAAGACTCAAAGCAGGTTGATGCACCCCGGAATATGCCAGAGTCAGGTTTGTTGCTCGGATTTAATGTCTTTCGAGGGGCAAAAAAACCCGTGCGCATCGGTTTGTCGGACAGGCAGCGTCATATGTATGTCGTTGGCCAAACAGGAACGGGAAAGTCTACGTTTCTTGAGAATCTTGCCCTCCAAGATATGTTGCGAGGTGATGGTTTTGCCTTTGTAGATCCGCACGGTGACACAGCGGAGAAATTGTTGTCTATGGTTCCAAAAGAGCGAGCGGAAGATGTGATTTATTTTTGCCCCTCCGATATGGCATACCCCATGGGACTCAATCTGTTTGAATATCGCACAAGCGATCAGAAGGACTTCATTATTCAGGAAGTGCTCGGCATGCTCTATAAACTGTATGACCCGCAGCACCAAGGTATTATGGGCCCTCGTTACGAAAGCATCTTCCGCAACTGTGCATTAGCCGTAATGGCCGATCCAGCTGGCAGCACGTTTGTCGATATACCAAAGCTCTTTCGTGACCCAGAGTTCCTCAAACAAAAGCTTACTCACGTCAAAGATCCGAACGTTTTGGACTATTGGCAAAAAGAGTATCCCGCCAGTCTACGGTCAAATGACTCCGGGGAAGTGGTAAGTTGGTTTGTCAGCAAATTTGGCGCGTTTTTGAGCAATGAAATGATGCGGAATATAATCGGTCAAACAAAAAGTGCTTTCGATCTGCGAGATATCATGGACAACAAGAAAATACTGCTCGTCAATCTAAGTAAGGGCCGAACAGGTGAACTCAATAGCAAGCTGCTTGGTATGGTGTTTGTCATGAAGTTTCAGGCTGCGGCGATGAGCCGATCAGACGTGCCGGAGAGTGAACGGAAAGATTTTGCTCTGTATGTCGATGAGTTCCAGAACTTCTCAACAGATAGCTTCGCTACAATCATGAGTGAGGCTCGTAAATACCATCTTAATCTCATCGTTGCCAACCAGTTTACGACGCAATTAACCGAAGAGATTCGTGACGCTGTATTTGGTAATATTGGTACTATTATCGCTTTTCGTATCGGCCAGAACGATGTAGAAAGCCTCGGGCGATATTTTCAACCTCATTTTGACGGAGACGATCTCCTTCGTGTACCGAATGCAAACACAATAGTCCGTACATTGATTAATGGGGTGCCAACTCAACCGTTCAGTATGGCGACATTGCCGCCACTGGGAACTCCGAACGCTGGATTGGCGGATGCGCTTAAGCAGTTGTCCTCGGCAAAATACGGCAAACCTCGAGCAATCGTAGAAAAAGAGATATTCGAGAGGCTTGCAACGAGGCAGCCAGAAACAAAACAATTTACTAACCCATTTTCTAGCCCCAGTGGACTACCTCAGACTCAGGCTTCGCCTCCAGCAATGTCAAGCGGCTCATTCCTAGATGAGTGGCTCTCAAAGCAAAAGACCGCACCGGCCACTCCTCACTCATCTGTACCTACTGCCAGTGCTCCCCCATTCGCAAGGCTTAACGATCAATCTCCACGGCAGCCGAGCACAGAAGCTCATTCGACTGATCTGACCGTTCCCGCTGGGGCATCGGATCATACTGGCACTTCGCCGGTCGTGCAGCCTGGCCCGGCTGTTCCCGGCGTGTCTGGTCCTACGTACGGGCCAGCGGCCCAGGTTCCTGACCTTACGCTCGATGCGCCACGGTCGACGCAGCCATCTGAGAGCGATACGTATCAGACTGGCAATATCTCGAGCTCCCAGCTTGATCAGCAAGAAGTCGACGGCATTGCCGCAGAGCTCAAGAAAGGACTCGACAAACCCGATGCAAAGCCGACTGAGGGTGTATTGCAACTCAGGCAATCTGATAACGGTGGGTTAATACCTGAGCAGGGCGAACAGGACACTATATACATTGATAATGACGGTGTCCTTCACTCCAAGGGAGATGTGGCCGCCTCTGATGCTCAATAAACATCGGGCAAGGGATTACCGTCCTCCTGGTATGGCGCGCGATATTGTGGTCGCGTCAAATAGAAGGTATACTTGAGTAGAGTAGTAAGGTATCTACCCTCGGATGGGCGGGGAAGTGAACCAAAACGTAGAGGGGATAGAAAGTGGCTCAAGGTAAACAGTATTCGGCTGACCAGATTCAGGTACTCGAGGGTTTGGAACCCGTTAGAAAAAGGCCTGGTATGTACATCGGTAGTACCGGAGTTGAGGGGCTCCACCATCTGGTATGGGAGCTTGTTGATAACGGTATTGATGAAGCACTCGCAGGGCACGCGTCACACGTCATCGTTGAGATGATGGAAGACGGTGCAATACGTGTAACTGATGATGGTCGGGGCATTCCGACCGATATCCACCCAAAGACTGGCAAGAGCACTGTAGAAACGGTCTTGACTGTTCTTCATGCCGGCGGCAAATTTGGAGGTGGTGGCTACAAGGTTTCGGGAGGGCTACATGGCGTGGGGGTGAGTGTCGTGAATGCGCTTGCGACGAAACTTTCAGTGAGAGTATTTCGTGACGGGAAAGTATACTACCAGGAGTATGAGACCGGTGTTCCTCAGGGAGATCTAAAAGTTGTAGATACATGCCCCAATGACAAGCATGGTACCGAGATAACTTTTTATGCCGACAACACAATATTTACCGAGAGCACGACCTTTAGCTACGACACCATACTCGACAGGCTCCGGCATGCTGCGTATCTCACAAAGGGTGTTAGGACTACATTAATCAATCATACAAACTCAAAAAAATACAGTTTTTATTTTGAGGGAGGTATAAAGTCTTATGTTGCCAATCTCAACCAGTCTAAGGAA
>JAGOTO010000063.1 GCA_018061705.1 Candidatus Saccharimonadota bacterium
ATGCGGCAATGTCTGGATTAAGTTCAGGATCCCTCGCGGCAATCCAAAGTGTTTCCATTGTGGTCTCATTCCCATCTACGGCCGACTCTACTAGACTAAGCAGATCGAGATAGTGCCGAACATTGCCGGGCCCTTCCCAGTGGTACCCACCCGGTGATAGATCCAGATTCAAACCCGAACCGTCCTGTCCGAGACTATACCTCGTCGAGATTTGGTCATCTACAACAAAGTGGTAATCCTGCGGGTCATCGAGAGGCCGAGCAAAAAAAGCAACCGTATGTGTCCCGGGCCGCACGACTGCTTTATACTCGTCTCCATCAGAATTCCCAAGCGCTATTTCGAATGTAACGCTCCCATGAGAGGTCATCGTTCTCACCAGTTCACCAAAAGATCTACGCATCTCCTCGTTTCTAGCATGAAGCGCTTTGGCACGACTGTCGAATATTTCCTGCCGAGTGATTGTCGCGGCAGCCCTAATAGCGGAATCGCATTTTCTCATTTTCTCTTGTGCGTGAAGTTCATTTAATAGCATAACGCTCGCTCCTCGTCGAAGAGTGTAGCTTGCAATCGGCCATAACGCAACCAGTCGCGTTATGGCACATGTGTGGGGTCCCAGCACGTCCGGAGGTTTTGATCGAGTTGAGCAAGACGGTGCATGTCCTCGCCGTCGAGCTCAAAATCAAAGATATCTATGTTCTGTTCTATACGCTCCGGCGTGACCGATTTCGGCAATACGATCAATCCTTGCTGGACACACCACCGCAGCATAATCTGGGCATAGCTTTTGTGATGCCTTTGCATAACCGCGATGATAGTTGGGTCATCCATCTTTTTCCCGTGCGCAAGCGGTGAGTAGGCTTCAAGGGCGATACCGCGCTCACGACAATACTCAAGCAGCTCCGGCTGTTGCAAAAAGACGTGCAGTTCTACCTGGTTGACCACCGGCATATCTATGGCATACGAGCTCATTTCCTCAAGATGTTTGATGGTATAGTTGCTCACCCCAATCGAACGGACTTTGCCGGCTGCTTTGGCTGCCTCGAGTGCCTTCCATGATTTTCTCCTCAATATGGAAACGGGGAAATGTAAAAGCACAAGGTCGATGTAGTCAGTCCGTAAATCCTCGAGCGATGTGTCTATGCTTTTGATCGTACGTTTTTCGCCAAAGTTTGGTAGCTTTACTTTGGTAGTAATAAATAACTCTTCTCGCACTAGCCCCATTTGGTGCCAGATATCACCGAGCATTCCTTCGTTTTCATAGAACTGGGCGCTATCGAAATGACGATATCCTGCCTTCCAGGCTGCCTGAAACGCAGTGTCAAAAGAAGTCTCATCCTTTACCCGCCATAAACCTAGTCCTATTTGCGGTATTGCTTGTCCGTCAAATAATTTCACGTTCGGTATGGTCATGTCGCTTCCTTAATTTTTTTCAGTAATTCTTTGACGCTTTGCCATGTTTCAAGCTTGTCTGCGACGGCGAACAAGCTTGATTCTGACCCATCACGCGCAAATATCCAGATGGGTTTTCGCCCGTAGGCATAGCCCATTTCTGCCGACATCCCCTCACTCGCTGGGCCGGGTTTGTAGATGACTATCAGCAGATCACTCTCTGCGATGCGCTCAAAAGCTCGGAGTATTTTTTTGCCGTCTTCTGGATGTGGCGGCTCCAACTCGGTAATGTACGCCTCTATGTGTGCGACTTGCAAAGCCTCCTTTATATTTCTGAGGAGTGTGAGTAGCTCAGCTCTATCTTCTCCAGAGACCCTTGTTGCCACAAATGCTTTCATAGACATATTTTCCTGTTAATTATGGTCCCGTTTACGTCCATTTTCCTGGGAGGCTCCAGCAACTGTCGCAAGCAAACGGTGATATCTTTTGGTCTCATCCAATTTTCGGGATACATGGTTGCCTTGCCAATTTTTGCTGTCAAGCCCGATAAAAACCCGCTCACATATACACATATTACTCTGACACTGGGTCCTTGACACTCGATTTGTACGTTTTGACTAAAGCCACGTATCGCCCATCTTGACGCTCCGCATGCCGCTTGTTGTTGGTATGCTTTAGTCCCCGCGTTAGATGAGATCCCTCCATTGTCTTGCCTGATGCGCTGAACTAGTCTGGAGGCTCGTATCATCGGCCTGGAGACATTCACCCGAAAGCCATCTTCAGCCTCAATAGGAGTTAACTTCGTTACATTTGTAGTGTCTGGATTCTCGCTTCGTGAAAAATTTTTTACAGTTCTTCCTGACTGAGCGAATGTCAAGGCAAACGCTGTGCCGAGTCCATCGCTTGCGCCGGTGATGACTATCATGCCTAGCCTTTCAGCGCTCGTTTTATGCGTTCTTCGGCGGGGAGGTTGGGATCGATTTTTTGCAGGGCCATGCCGGCATCTTGCGCCGAGTAGCCAAGTGAGATGAGTGCCTCAACCGCTTCGTCCTGCGTATTGATACCTGGGCGGTACACAACATCCTCTGCCGATGCACCGGGAGCCAAGCCAACCTTATCGCGCAGCTCTACTACAACTTGTTCGGCCGCGCGTTTCCCAACGCCCTTGGCACTTTGCAAAAGTTTCACATCACCCGCCGCGATCGCACCTCGAACCGCAGCAGCTGAACCAAGATCGAGCACCGCCATCGCTACTTTTGGGCCGACGTTCTTCACACTGAGCAGTTGCTCAAACAGTTTTTTCGTATCGGCCAGGGTAAAACCATACAGGTCATAGCTTTGCTCACGGATATGCTCATACACGTAAAGCTTGGTTTCTTTGCCGTCAGCCATTTTGCCAAAATCTTCACTCGTCACGTGCAGCCCATACCCCACGCCACCCACACCAAGGATAATCCCCTCAACCGTCTTCTCCACAACCCCCTGTAGACTTGCAATCATCCCCCTATTATCCCCCCAACCCCCTGTTTCCAAGGAGCCTCCTTGGAAACAGGGTAAATGTGATGTAGTATTCATATATGCCTAGTAAAAATATAGAGAAGATTTACCTTCCGGACACCTACTATCATGTTTATAACCGTGGGGTAAATAAAAGACGAATCTTTATTGATGACGAGGATTACTGTGTCTTTTTAAACCTTCTCAAACGATATTTATCGAATGAGCCTCAGTACGATAAAAAACGCCGCGAGTATCCTTGGTTGCACAACGATATCGAGTTGCTTGCATATTGCCTCATGCCAAATCATTTTCATCTACTCCTTTACCAACAGAGCGAAAAGAGCATGACGGCATTGCTTCGTGGCGTATGCACAGCGTATACGGGTTATTTCAATAAAAAATATGGCCGTGTGGGGCACTTATTTCAAGATCGGTTTAAGGCCTCGATGATCACAACAGATGGCTATTTGCAGCACATCAGCAGGTATATACACTTAAATCCTCGAGATTACACGGCATGGACGTATTCGAGTTACCCATACTATTTAGCGGATAGGTCTGCAGCCTGGATCAAGCCTGATAAAATTATGGCGCTTTTCCCCAGCAAAGCGGCGTACGAAGAATTTGTGCATGATTATGCTGACTACAAAAGATCGTTAGACGAAATTGGCAGCGAGCTCGCTAACACCTAGTTTCCAAGGAGGCTCCTTGGAAACTGCGAGAGTTAGAGTTTGCGAGATTGGGCATGCGTAAGGGCGGCGGCAAGTGCATCGGCGCAGTCATCTGGCTGAGGCACGGCAGAAAGCCCCAAATGAATACGTACCATTTCTTGGATCTGTTTTTTATCTGCGCGTCCGTAGCCCGTAATAGCCATCTTAATTTGCAGCGGCGTGTACTCTGAAATATCCAGACCGCTTTGGCT
>JAGOTO010000064.1 GCA_018061705.1 Candidatus Saccharimonadota bacterium
GTGTCACATTGCCCTTCATATCTCGTGCGACCATCACGGCGAGTTCTCGCTCAAAATCTATCAGACCCTCGGCATATAGTGCCTTGTCGTCGAACTTTTGTAGCGCGTCCGCGAGTTCTTTTTCGCTGCGTACGACCATATTGCCGCGGCCGTCGTATGCGCCGTGACGGGTTTTGACTATCATCGCCCCGCCAAATGACCTCAGGGCATCCCGGGCGGAACGCTCCCCTGTTATTTCAGCAAATGGTGCTACGGGAACGCCCCGTTCTTGTAAAAACTGTTTCTGGGCGAATTTGTCCTGGATGAGGCTGATAGTGCTGGGTGACGGGTTAATGACTGCGCCGTCCTTCTCGAGCTCTGCCAGGGCGCCCGCATCGAGGTGTTCTATCTCAACGGTAATGTAATCTACAGCAGCGGCGAGCTCTTTGAGAGCCACGGGGTCGTACAGGTTTGCGACAATCTGCCGTGCGCCAACTTGCTCTGCCGGACAGTGTGCGCCGGGATCAATGACCACGACGTCAAGACCAAGGGGCTTAGCAGCGAGCGTGAGCATGCGGCCCAGCTGGCCTCCGCCGACGATACCGATAATCATGCCTGCTCGTCCTCTCCCATATGGGTACATCATAACAGCTTTACTGTGGCGAGAATAGCTCAAAAACATTGCAAAAATATAACAGACGCCCTATTTTTGAAAGCGTATGCCAAGGGGCACTATGAACGTCGACATTGAAGACCTGATAGCTCAGCTCAAGCAAGTCATTGCGGCAGAAAACCGTGCGCGAGCCATACAGCTTGAAGCCAGTATCGACGCTAAACTGGACGCCAAGCTGGACGCTAGACTTGGTGAACTCAAGCGAGGGCTGTCAGAGCGAATAGAAGAAATTCGCATTATCCTAGACACCAGCCTCGGTGTGGTCCAGGAACAACTTTCCGATCACGAGACTCGGATTACTCACCCTGAGTCTGTCCCGGTATAGTATTTTTCTGTATACTGAGAACATGAGTGGACACATTTTGGAGGGGACAGATTTTACATTACCTGGGTGCGTAAAGGTATACAACGGTAAGGTGCGGGATGTCTACGACTTCGGTGATCGGCTTATGTTGGTAGCAAGTGATCGTTACAGTGCATTTGACCGGATACTCGCAACGGTGCCCAACAAAGGTGCTTTGCTCACGGCGACGAGTCGCTGGTGGTTCGAACATACTTCCAGCATTGTGCCCAACCATATCATTTCCTACCCGGACCCAAATGTGGCTTATTGTAAAAAGTATGAAGTTATCCCGCTTGAGATGGTCGTACGCGGCTACATCACGGGCGTCACAAATACCTCACTCTGGCACACCTATAGCGCCGGACAACGCGATTACGGCACCTTTACGCTGCCAGATGGGCTAAAAAAGAACGACAAGTTACCTGAGCCAGTCCTGACACCGACGACGAAGTTTGAAACGCACGATCGTAACTTAACACCGGATGAAGCAGTGGCCGAGGGGCTGCTGGCTCAAGACGTATGGGAACGAGTTAGCCGAATCGCTCTCGAGCTATTCCGTTTTGGTCAAAAAACCGCAGCATTGAAGGGCTTATTGCTGGTGGATACGAAGTACGAGTTTGGTCTGGATGGCGACGGCGAGATCATTTTGATTGATGAGATTCATACACAAGATTCGTCGCGGTACTGGTTGGCTGAGACATACGGCGAACGGATCGCAGCCGTACAAGAGCCGGATAATTATGATAAAGAGTATCTGCGCTTGTGGTTTAAGGAGCGGTTTGATCCTTACGCTGACACTCCCGCTCCAGAGGTTCCGGCTGAAGTCATTGAGGAGCTCGAGCGTCGCTACCGTTTTGTCTACGAAAGCCTGGCCGGCACGTCATTTGCCCAACCGAGCACTGCCGACATTGAAAAACGAATCGATACGAACCTGCGTAAAATACTTAAGGAGCCAGCATGAGCCTACAGCCACTAGATTTATCGGAGCCAACCGAGGACAACCGCTTCAATAGCATTGATCCGCTCGATGGCCGCTACTATGATCCAGAGATTTCCAAATATCTTTCCGAACGAACGCGTGTCTTGACGCAAGCACACGTAGAAGCGGCCCTTGCTTACGCACTCGCCGAGTTTGGTCTGTGTAGCCAGGAGGTAGCGACCCAGATCGATGCTGCGAGCCGCACTATCCGCGTTGAAGCCGTCGCCGAAGAGGAAAAAACGACTCGTCATGATGTCAAAGCTATCGTCAATACGATCAAAAAGGACCTACCTGAGAGCGCCCAGCCATTCGTGCATTTTGGGGCAACGTCCTATGATATTGTTTCGACTGCCATGAGTTTGCAGCTTCGAACCGCCGTGCGAGATCTGGTAATTCCCCGCCTCGGCGCACTCCAGCATACGCTCGCCGAACTGGCTGATCGCTATGCCGAAACGGTACAAATTGGCCGCACACATGGACAGCATGCCGTACCGATAACCTTTGGATATATGCTGGCGACTTATGTGCAGCGGCTGGGTGACAGTATGCAGCACCTTGACACATTGGCTGGCGAGCTCAAAGGAAAATTCTCGGGTGCCACCGGTACATATAATGCCCTTTCGGTTTTTGTAGAAGACCCACTCGCCTTTGAAAAAACTGTACTGGGCTATGTCGATTTGACGCCTACGCCTGCCGCGACACAAATCGTACCAGCCGAAGGCTACATACGTTTACTGGATGAGCTTGCGATTACGGCGGGCGTCATGGCAAACCTCTCTCACGACATGCGCAACTTGCAGCGTTCAGAGATTGGCGAGGTGCGTGAGCGATTTGAAGAAGGCCAGACTGGCTCGTCTACCATGGCACATAAGCGCAACCCATGGAACTTTGAAAACGTCATCGGCATGTGGAAACAAGTGACGGCTCAGGTGGTGAATGCAAACCTCAATATCTCAAGCGAACACCAGCGTGACTTAACCGACTCATCATCTGCCCGGTTCTACACAACTTCATTTGCGCTCGTGGCCTCCATGGCCAAGCGCCTCAATGAGGTGATGAGTAAGATCGAGGTTGACGAGGAAGCCATGCAACGCAACCTCTACCTTACTAAAGGGGCCATAGCAGCAGAACCACTTTACCTCCTGCTTGAAAAGTATGGTCACACCACGGCGCACGAGGCGTCAAAAGCTCTCGCCCATGACGCAATGGAACGAAATCTCTCTCTGTACGAAGTGGCATCCCAGGCGGAAAGCATTGCAAGCTACTGGGCAAAATTCACCGACAGCGAAAAACAACTTATTCAGAATCCCGAAACCCACTACACCGGCCTCGCCGGCCAGCAAGCCCATTCATTAACGCACGGTTGATAGTCTAATGTTAGTCAGCCAGTTTCCGGCCCTCCGACTGGTCAAAATGAGCCCGAATTGTGGCTTTCACCGTTCCCAAAAATATTCGAAGATGATGAGGTGACTACCGCCGCCTGCCGAGCTCTTTCTTCTCTTGCTTCTCTTTCTCGACGAATTCGATCTCGTTCACGTTGTCGCTCTGCCTCGGCGTCTGCAATGTCCTGCACGGCTTGCCGCCTCGTGCTAATAAGTTTTTCTTCAGCTTTTCTAAGAGCTGATTCAATCTCAAGATAATTTGGTCTTGGTTTATGCAGCAGACTACGAAGCTTTTTGATATCAGAGGCCAAGTTACCTATTGACGATTTTGACGAGCTTGACACATCAGAATGTGAGTTATAGCTACGGGCAATTTCTTCACGT